>DAOUMU010000067.1:0-2367 GCA_034409055.1 Anaerolineae bacterium | reverse complement strand
CATAGCTCCTCTCTCTTTTATCAAGGATTGACGAACTATAATCAAAACCTGCTCAATTCACAACTACTTGCTGGGCAAAGGTGGATATTCTTGTATACAGGGGGTCGGAACAAAAATGGGATCAATTGTGTGATGCGAAATCACCTGAATTGGACTGATTTTCATCGGCCCAGCTGGGGGCTGGTTTTGTCACCTGCACCGTGCTGGACTTTAGCGATGAGGACATTGAACGGTTTGTCGCCAACTGGACCCTGGCCGTGGAATCCAGCCTGGCCGGAGGCGTGATCAACGATACGGTGCGGGCTGAAGCTGCCCGGCAGGCGGCCGAGTTGCTGCACGCCGTTTTGACCAACGAACGCGTGCGGGCCCTGGCGGTCAATCCCCTGTTGCTGACAGTCATCGCCCTGGTGCACCGTTACCGGGCCAAGTTGCCGGAGAACCGGGCCGAACTGTATAACGAATGTACCGAGGTGCTGCTGGGCTACTGGGAGACGGGCAAACCCGGCGAGGAGGGTAAACGCCTGGCCCGTTTTACCGGCACGGCACTGGCCATGGATGCCGGCGAGAAACGGGCTTTCATCGAACCGCTGGCCTTCCACATGCATGAGCAGGGCCTGCGCGAACTGGATAAGGCCGACCTGCTGGCTATGCTCTGCCAGCAATTTGCCGACCGGGGTTACAGTCACGACCAGGCCAAAACGATGGCCGCCAACTTTTTGGAAGCCTTGGTGCTGCGTAGTGGCCTGCTGCGCGAAGTGGAAATCGGCCTGTATGAGTTTCTCCACCTGACCTTTCAAGAATACCTGGCGGCCCGGCTGCTGGCCGACCGGACTGATTTTGATACCTATGCGGCAGCCAAAGTAGAAGACGCCTGGTGGAAAGAGGTTATTTTGCTCACGGCGGGCCATCTGGGCACGACCGGCCGGGGACGGGTGTCCCAGTTGCTCCAACGCCTGTTGCAGGCCGCAGTTGACCAGGAGGCCGGTGTTCTGCTGGCCGGAGAGTGCCTGGTTGACGTAGGTCGGCATAAGGTTCAGGCCGACATCTGGCAGGGCGTGGAGCAGGCCCTGTTGGCCATGATTGACCGGCCGGGAACGGCCACGGTGGCCAACCGGGCTGCCGCCGGCCGCATCCTGGGCTGCCTGGGCGATCCACGTGAGGAGGTGACCAATTTGCCGCCCCGGCTGACAGCGCCCATCCGGGGTCAGTTCCTGTACGGTGAGAAAAAAGAACGACGTGAAGTGGCTTCTTTCCGGGCCGGGATTTACCCGGTGACCAATGCCCAGTTTGCCCCATTTATTAAAGCAGGCGGCTATGACCGGCCGGAGTGGTGGAGCGAAGCGGGCTGGCGGTGGCGGCAGGAGGAAAAGCCACCTTATGACTTTATGGATTGGCAAAAATATGACTAGCCGGATTTTTGGGAGGAGCCAAAGTGGAACAATCCCAATCAGCCGGTGGTGGGGGTGACCTGGTATGAAGCCGAGGCGTTTTGTAATTGGTTGACGGCTACTTACGAGGCTGAATACCGGTTGCCCACGGAAGAAGAGTGGGAGCGGTTGGCCCGGGGGCAGCACGGCCGGGAATATCCCTGGGGTAACGATTGGGAGGAGGGGGTGGCCAACACGGATGAAAGTGGGATTGAGCAAACCAGTGCTGTCGGTATTTTCCCGGATGGGATCAGCCCGACGGGGGCCTATGATTGCGCCGGTAATGTCTGGGAGTGGTGTGCAGATGTCCGCGTGTTGCGAGGCGGGGCGTGGGGCGACTTTCAAGACTTCGCTCGCTGCGCCGCCCGTGTCCAGGGCGATCCGTACGATAGTGGCAACCTCGTCGGCTTTCGGGTCGTCTCCCCCATTTGATTCTGGAATTCTGGCAGAGGAAAAGTGAGGTGGGGGTACAAAGCTAGGGTGGCGATGAGGCCTGTATTCCCCGTAATCCCGCGTTAGCGGGTCGCCGCAAAAAAGTGGGCAAAACGTTAAAAAAATTAAGTAATCGATCTGCCCAGAGGCGCGAGGCTGAAGCCGTCGCGCTGAAAGAGCAAAAGACGTTAAAACGCCTTAAAAAAGCAAGTTTCTAGCCCATCAAGGCTTTGCTTTCTCAGCTCAGCCGGCGGGTGAATAGAACGCAGATAACGCAGATTGCGAAGCGTGCAGATTTTCACTGATTTTTTTCAATTAAATCCGCGAAATCAGCGTTCTATTGTTTGGGGATTGAACACTCACAATTCGATAATAGGTTGCTTTGTTAGAACGTGTTTTAAAAGTTATGTAAATTAAAAATCAAAGAGCAACGCCAGGATTACGAGCCAGACGACGAAGCATCAGGCGAACCATAGCCGCATAAATCATTGCTTCGCTAGTTTTAGGC
>DAOUMU010000066.1:0-14884 GCA_034409055.1 Anaerolineae bacterium | reverse complement strand
TCAGCCACCATTTTATAGACATAAACTTGCAGAAAGTGGCCTGGTAAGACAGAAAACGGCTCCAGAAAAGTTTCAATTTTTGAGTTTCTGGACGATTTGCCCCCTGGTTGTGCATAATTTACGCTAGGCCACAGGGGTATGTTTCTTAGCAGTCAAGACAGCCAAGTTTAAGAATAATTGGCCTCGGGCACCCCCTCTTCCAAGCTTTTGGGAGAGCCAGACATCCCTTTGAACCGAATAGTCGTCACTGCGCCCCGGTCATTACGCAAATCAAGCTGGCCATGCAGACCGGTATGGACAAGATTCTGAATCAAAAACACCCCCACGTTTTGACGTTCCAGGCCCAATACATCCGGCGCGTATCCCGGTCCATTATCACGAAATTCGCACTGCACGGTATCGCCGTCGAGGGTAATACAAACGGCAATTTGGACGGTATCCTGCTGGCGTAAGACATGTTTAACCGTGTTGGTGGTCAGTTCGTTGATGATCATAGCCAGATTGTGAACTTGGTCAGGGGTTACTCGTACCGGAGAAGGGGTGACGGTTACAGAGGCGTCTTTACCACTCGGCAGCGGATACAAAACGGTGCCGATAATCTGTTGGGCCAAATCGCTCAACAGCAACGGCTGCCACTGCGCCGCCGAAAGCAAGCGATGGACCTTGGATAGTCCTTTGATGCGAGCAGACAGATTATTGACCAGGGTCTGGTAAGCAAGTGATTGCTCCTGAGTGGCCTGCGCTTGTTCAATGGAAAGCAGTCCCAGGATGGTGGCCAGGTTATTCTGGACCCGATGGTTAACTTCACGCAGCAGCACCGATTTGGTTTCGGCATCCTGTCGGGTCTGCTCGTACAAGCGGGCATTTTCGATAGCGGTGGCCGCTGCCGAGGCCACTGACTCGACCAGGGTCAGGTCTGTGGCTGTAAAGCGGTCGATCGCTGTATCCACCACCTCAAGTACGCCAATAACGCTCCCTTTGATCCGCAGGGGGGCGGCCAGGATGGAGCGCAAGCCTATCCCGGTTTGCTTATCTATCTCCCCAAAGTATCGCCGGTCGGCTTGCGCATCCGGTACGATCAGGCTCTGGTCGTGGCGGGCCACCCAATCAACGATGCCCTGGCCATGGGCCAACCGCCAACCGCACACAATTTCGCTGCCAGAACCGGCCGACTGTCGGCAGACCAGTTCGTCTATCTCTGGGTCGATCAACCAGGCGGAGCAGGCCACGACGCCGAACATTTGACGCACCGCTTCCAGGACGGTGACCAGTACCTGATCCTGGTTCAGGGTCGAGCTAAAGGCACGAGTAGCCCGGTTGAGCAGTTCCAACTCCCGGTTACGTTGTCGTAGGGCCTCCTCTACTCGCTTGCGCTCGGTGATGTCCTCGGCGATCCCGACGATGCGGTATACCTGTCCGGCCTCGTTTCGGATCGGAAAGGCACGAGCCAAAATCCACCGTACTGAACCGTCAGGTCGAACGATCCGGTATTCCGGGAATGCCACCTTAGACAAATCCCCCGCGACCTTCCTATTGATATCGACGAGCACCTGCTCGCGGTCCTCTTTAACGACGGCCTCCAACCAAGAGCGAGGTTGCTCATACAAACTCTGGCAAGAGCGACCCCATATCTCCTCGTAGGCTGGGCTGATGTAGATGATTTCATCCCAATTGGGAGAGCCTATCCAAAAAACCTCGCGGATATTCTCTGCCAGTTGGCGGAAGCGTTCCTCGCTCTCCCGCAGCGCCTCCTCTACTTTTTTGCGCCGCAACGAGACGGCGGCCACGTAGGCCAGGGTTTTGGCCACGTCCGGCGGAAACGCTGGTTGTCCCTTGGGCATCACGATGGCGGCCGTGCCCACCAACTCACCACCGTACTGTAAGGCCAGGACGGTAAAGCTGCCTATGCCAAATGCTCTTTGGATCGTAGCGGCCAGCGGTTTGGGGATCACCCCGAAGGTTATCTCCGACAAATCTTCTATTATGGCCACCACTTCGGTTAACATATGTCTCAACATGTCTGGGCTGACCGGCATGCGCATACCGATGATATTACCCCCGAGGAGCTTGTCGACGCCGGCCAGAACCTGACCGCTGACGGCAATGTGGCGAATGGTCAACGCTCTGGCTGCGGCGTCGTAGGTAGAGATGCCGGTAGCCAAGGCGCCGGTGATCGATTTGATCTCCTCGGCAATCAGCTTAAGGAGATCCGTTTCTGGAGGGGCAGCCGCACATTGGATAGCCAATTCGCTGACGGCCGCCAGGCTTTCCGTGCGCTGCCTGGCTTCCTCCTGGACCCGTTTACGCTCGGAGATTTCACGCTGAAGCTGTCTGTTGGCCTGTCTGAGTGCGGCAGCCCGCGCTTCTACCAACTCTTCAAGATGGTTACGGTATCCGGCTAATTCCTCCTCGGCCTGTTTGCGGGCGGCGATTTCTTGTTGGAGTCGGATATTCTGATCTTGTAGTCTCCTTTGCATACGGCCTAGAGCCAGGTGCGTTTCCACCCGCACTAAAACCTCTTCAACCTGAAACGGTCTGGTGATGTAGTCTACCCCACCCACAGCAAAGGCTTTGACCTTGGCCTGCGTCTCGGCCAGGCCGCTGATAAAGATAACCGGGATGTGGCGGGTTGACTTAGCCGCTTTCAGGCGTTGGCAGACTTCGTAACCGTCCATCTCCGGCATCTTGATGTCGAGCAAAATTAGGTCAGGAGGAGTTGACCGTACCGCCGCCAGGGCTTGTGAACCGCTTGTCGCTGCCCGCACTTCATACCCCTGTTCAGCCAGCATTTGCGACAGCATGTGTAACGCTTCTGGCTCATCGTCAACGATCAAAATATTTTTCCTGCTGTCTGGATCGGCAGCATCAGCCAGATTGTTACTCATCTCTATCTCCTTGTGAGTACAAACGGGCAGCCTCTCTAAACCGTTGTACGGCTAAATGTATTTCTTGATTCGATAAGGGAGTTCCAGAAAAATATCTGTGCCCGCCTGTGCCCTGTGGGTAGTACGGGTAATGCTCCCAAAATCATGTTGCGTGTTGCGTGTTAAATTTGGCGAAAACCCTCACGCAACACGCCGCCAAGGGCACGCAAGCGACACGTAACACGCGAACGATACAGTTTTGGGAGCATTTAAATTCTGGAATTCCTTTATTCCCTCTTACTTCTGATTTTACGGCAAGTTTGCCAGCCGAACAAGCTCAAAAATGTGTTCGGGTAAAAGTTACACTTAAATTTTACCTCAATACCAAAAACAAAGGCTTCAGGCAACATCGTATTGCCTAAAGCCTTGAGTCTCAGTACATCCAAATTTGCTCTAGCTGGACCAGTGCGAAGCCTCCCCGTGGGACAGTCCAGCGGTCAAAACGCGGACTGTGGTCCGCTCCGAGCTTGAAAATTGGATCTACTGAGTCTGCCGTCCGTTCCGGTTCCAGGATAGGCCCCCTACCCCCGGCTATTCAAACAAATCCCGTTTACGGAAGGGGGCAGCCAGAAAACGAGTCGCGATTTTACCCCGGGTTAACCAGGTGATGCGGAGGCCACTTTTGTTGTTGGTCAGTATTTTCCGGGCTAACCAGGGAGCCACAGTTTCGACCCGGTCGGCCAGAATGTTGAAGATGCGCTTGGCTTGAGCCCATTCTTCCGGGCGACCCGCATAGGGTTTGGTTAAAAGATCGGTCACCACCATACCAGGGCTGAGGGTGCCTATCAACACAGGCGTTCCTTGCGTTTCTTGTTCTAAAGCCCGGTTGAGATAGCGTAGGCTGCGCTTGGTACTGCCGTAGAGGGCCAGCCCCTTCACCTGGCGACCGTCGCTGCCCAGCCCTTCCATGTTGTAGAGACTGCCGAAGCCCTGAGCCAGCATCCCCCGCAGGGCCACTTGTGAACCGTACATGGTTCCGACCAGATTGGTTTCGACCACGGCCTTGATCTGCTCCGGTGTGTGTTCCCAAAACTCAACCGGCAGGTACCCTATCCCGGCGTTATTGATCCAGATGTCGATGCGGCCAAAGTGGGCCCTAGCCGCATCCCACAGGGCCTGTACCTGTTCAAAACAGGTCACATCGCAAGGCTGGCCCAATATACGACCGGCTTCATGTTTGGCGGACAAGGCGGCGACAGCTTTCCCCACCCTGGCCGCAGTGCGCCCACTAATCGTGACAGCACATCCCAGAGCCAGGAATGAATCGGCCAGGCCGTAGCCAATTCCCCGCGTGCTGCCGGTGATAACAATGACCTTCATATAATCTGCTGCCCCATCGTACCGGCCCCGATGACAGGTATACGTCGAATCTCTTCGATTTTCATCGTTATGCTTCCTGGAGACTTTGGGCCGCGGTCAGCACTCTTTCGGTCACTTCCGATACATCACCTTCACCGTCAACTTCGACCAATAACCCGGCTTCCTGATAATAATCGATCAAAGGCGATGTTTGCCGGTGATACGTCTTGAGTCGGGTCCGGACCGTTTCCGGGTTATCGTCATCTCGCTGGTAAAGTTCGCCCCCGCATAGATCACAAACCCCTTCTTTGGCCGGCGGTTTGAATTTTAGATGGTAAGGTGTCTGGCAGTTACGACAAATGAGGCGCCCCGACAATCGACTCACAATCTCCTCATCGGAAACCTTGATATACAATACTCCGGCCAGCCGGCGCTGCATGTCGGTCATCATTTCGGTCAGGGCTTCGGCCTGGGGTAGGGTGCGGGGGAAACCGTCCAGGATGAAGCCGTCACGGGTATCCGGTCGCGAGAGTCGCTCTCGCACCATACCCTCGGTGACATTGTCCGGCACCAGTTCGCCCCGATCCATATAGGTTTTGGCCAACCGGCCCAATTCGGTCTCATTTTTTAGATTTTCTCTAAAAAGATCGCCGGTAGCAATGTGTTGGAGCTTGAGTTGCTTGCAAAGCCGCTCGGCCTGTGTGCCCTTACCGGAACCGGGTCCGCCCAGCAACACTATGTCGAGGCTGGGATGAACGGCCTGGCCAGGAGCAAGAGCCACCGTCACCCCTTTGAGCGCCTGAATTTGTTCGGTTTCCTCCCGAGTGGCGGGGCGAGCTTCCTGTCGATGGACAGCCTCCACCAGATCGACAATAACCTGGTAGACCTGGTCAATCTCATCTTCGCCGTTGACAATGATTAACCTGTCTGTCTTCTGGTAATAATTGACCAATGGCCCGGTGACCCGGTGAAATACTTTCAAGCGGACGGGGACCATTTCCGGGGTATCGTCAGCCCGCTGGTACAAATGCTCACCCTGGCATTTATTGTAGGGACAGGTCAAAAAGGGGGCGTATACTTTGTGGAACGGGGCCTGGCAGAGGCGACAAGTCAGGCGTCCCGATAACCGCTTCACAATCTCCTCATCAGAAACTTTTAGATAAATGACCGCGTCCAGGTTACGCCCCATCTCTTTGAAAAGTTCGTCGAGGAATTTAGCCTGATAGGTGGTGCTTGGAAAACCATCGAAAAGTATACTCTTCTCCGGGTCTGCTTTCCGTAGCCATTCTTCGATCATGGCATCCACCACTTCATCGGGCACCAATTCGCCCTGATTCATATATTTCCTGGCCAGGATGCCTAAGGCTGTTCGCTTTTCTAAATTTTCTCTGAACAAATCTCCCGTGGAGACATGCAGCAGGTCAAATTTGGCCCCCAGCTCATCAGCGTGTGTTCCTTTTCCGACGCCAGAGGGACCAATTAATGCGATATTCATGAAGTACTCCTTTCGTTGATTTGATATGGTGAAGATTGATATGGATTTTTGTCGTTAATGTCCTTACCAAAGATCCCCCCTAAGCTTCTTTAACTCCCTTTGATGATTGATACACCCAGAGCGAAACGTAGCCGGGGCATCCCTATGCCCTGCCGGCGTATAGGGACGCACCAGCTACGGGATTTTGCCCTGAAAATCAGTCTACACTTCACGAGCATCAGTCACGTGGTCACCAAGGTCCTCCAGGGTATCCACCAGTTGGTCTTGACTGACATCCTTGACCTTAAGGACCATTCCATCCTGAGTGGGGTCCTCCTCAATGGGGAAAGAACCAAAGCTCAGGATGTCACCTCCCAGTTCGAAAATGGCCTTGGATAACCCGGCCAGGACACCCTTCCCTCTTGGTACGGACAGGGTCAGTCGCAAACCGGACTGTCCCCCCCCGAACATCTCTACCAGGACTCTGAAGATGTCTGTTTCGGTAATCATACCGACGGGCTGGTTGTTATCATCGACCACAGGCAGCCCCCCAACTTGCTTCTCTACCATCAGGTGGGCTGCATCTTCGATGGTGGTGTCCGGTGTGGTGACGACTACTTCCTTGGCCATCAACCGGTCCACCGTGATCTTGGACAGCAAATAGGTCAGTTCCCAAACACTCAAGGATGTAGCCGGGGATGGCGAAGCGTACAACAGGTCACGCTCGGCCACAATGCCTACGAGTTTACCCTTTTCGTTTACCACCGGCAGTCGCCGCAACCGGCGTTCCTGCATCAGCTTCAAAGCTTCCTGAAATGACATATTAGGTTTTATCGTTATGGCTGGTGAGCTCATATGATCACGTACAAACATGATATGTTCCTCCTACGTTATATATAAAGGCCTAACTCCTTGTGCTGAGAATTTTACACCAACCTAACAATTGCGCAATCAGACAGAAGATATTTATCAGAATTTTTACATTCTCATAAAAGATTTCTTACACTTTTTGTTTACATTAACAATAGGCGTAATCTTCGTTGCTTTCTCGGTTCGCTGTATTGTTGTGGGAGCAAACTAAACTTCCCGAGAGAGGTCCAGGCAACAGAAAGGAGATGATTATGAATTGAACTACTGTTTCTACACACGCATCATAAAAAATAACGTTACTAAAATCATCATCAAATATGGAGTGAGGTAAATGATTCAACCAATCAAATCATCTTTTGCCACGCGCTGGCTGGCCCTGCCGCTGGGTCTGACCCTGGTGCTGGTGTTGGTTAGCGTGATTGCCGTCCAGGCGATGGGCGGGACAATTAGCGGTACGGTTAGCTCGCCGGGTGGGTATCCTCTGCCCGCTGGAACCGTGGTCAAACTATTCGAGCCGGGGACAGAGACCGTCTTTGGCCAGGCCAACGTTGACCCGGCTAACGGCGCCTTCAACCTCGGCCCGGTCCCTGACGGCGTTTACATCTTAAAGGCCATTCCTCCCCTTAACTCCGGTTTTACCCAATCCGTACCGGTGCCGGTTTCGGTCTTAGGGGGGCCGGTCAGTGGCGTCACTTTAAGTCTGACCACCCCCCAAATTGACGGCACGGTGGTGGCCCCAGATGGCATCACTCCGGCCACGGCCACGGTCAAGGTTTTGCTGGGCAATGGGGTTGTTTTGCAATCGGTGACCGCGCCGGGTGGCACCTTTGCTATCGGCGGTCTGCTACCGGGCAGCTATGGCTTGCAGGCCCATCCCGCCCTCGATGAACCCCTGTGGCAATCGCCGGTTTCTACGGTCAATGTGACTGGAGGGGCCACCCAATCGATCACCTTGACCCTGACGGCGGCCCAGTTGTGGGGCCAGGTAAACGATCATTTAGGCAATCCGGTTCAGAATGCGGTAGTGCATGCCGTCAGTGCTCACACGCCCCCTCATCACCACAGCGATCATAGTAGCCCCAGTGGCTTCTGGGCTATCGGCGGGCTGGGAGCGGGTAATTACCAGATACTGGCCGAGCCCCCCTTCAATCAACCGGAGTTGACGCCACCACCCCCTGTGCCCGTGATCCTGCCTGGAGGCGCTACCAATCCTTACACCTTGACCTTTGGCTCGGCGTCCAAGATAGTCAGGGGCAAGGTGACTACCAATCTGGGGGCACCGGTTCACCAGGCCCTGGTTCTGGCCCACCGGGTGGATAAGCACGGTCGGGCCGAAACCTTGACCGCGCCTGATGGCCGCTATCAACTACATCTATCGGCCGGACTGTGGGCCATGACGGTCAAGGCCATCAGTAGCACCACCCCGGCTAATTGGGTTTACCCCCTACCACCGCAATTAGTTCATTTTCAGCACAATACCCAGCCCGAAGAAAAAACCCAAAACTTTATGGTGGTTATCGCCGACTCCCAGGTAGTTGGCCGGGTAGAGATGCCGGGGGGTGGGACTCCACCTTTCACCGTGACGGTCGCCCTACACAATAATGAAGGTCTCGGCCGACAGGTCGACGTTGATCCCAACGGTGCTTTTAGCCTGCATGTTCCGCACGGCCACTACAAAGTGGCGGTTCATCCCCATGACCCCGGCTTCCTGGGACCGCTCGTTGATCCCATTCGGGTGGAACCGAATAGCACCTATGATCTGGGGACGTTGACTCTGCTGGCCAAAGATGCGGCCATTACCGGCACGGTCCGGGATAGCAGCGGAAACGGTGTCGAAGGTATTCAGGTTACGGCCTGGCGAGAGAGTGCTCCGGACACGCTCCACAGCCACACCGGGCCAGATGGGGCTTACATCTTGCCGGTGGTGGCTGGTCGCTGGCACGTGCAACCAGCGCCAGGACCCGAACAGCCCTACCTGTACGACGGTCAAGGCCAATCGGTTAGCCTGACCGCCAGTCAGGTTGTGTCCGATGTGGATTTCGATCTGGTGACGGCTGATGCCACCATCAACGGGCAATTGGTTGACGAAAGCGGGCAAGCCATCGGCGATGTTGAGGGTTGGGCCCGGGCGGTCAACAAAGATACGCCATCCCTCCATAATGGGGCGCCCATTCAGGCCGGTTATTTCTCGATCTACGTCCCCGGCGGCAATTACAACGTGGCCGCTCACCTTCCGGCTGGCAGTCCCTACATGTCCGGTGCGACCAAAGACGTCAGCGTCAGTTCTGGCCAGGCGGTCACCATCACTCTCCAGGTAAAGGAAAAAGACGCAACCATTGAGGGGGCGCTCTGGGAGCCACGCAAACAGGCGGTGGTCAATGGCGTCGATGGCATGGTAGGCGCCTGGGCCGAGGGTAATTGGGCCGGAACGCATATCGATCCCGGCAACGGGACCTATCGTTTCCAGGTAGCCGCCGGTTTGTGGCACCTGGGCTATCGGATTGACCCCAGCTCAGGCTACGTCAAGCTGGTTGAACACAAAAACGTACCCGTGCAATCCGGCCAGGTGGCGGTCGTGCCTCTGCCGGTTGTTCACAAAGACGGGGCAATTGCCGGAATAGTTCGGGCGCCCGGTGGTCAAGCTTTGGCCGGCGTGCCTGTCGTCGCCCGATCCATTGACCCGACCATTGACAAAATCACGCTGGAAACACTGAGCCAGGCGGACGGCCGCTTCAATCTGCCGGTGCCGTACGGTCGTTATCGGTTGGGGGCCTTAGGCGGCGGACCAGATATGGTCAAGCCGGCTGAAAAAGAGGTTGTGGTCCGACCGGGAGAAACATCCGGGGGCCATGTGTTACAATTCCAGAGAACGGATGCCACCATTAGCGGCACGCTATCGATTGATGGTTCCGGCGGGCTGAACGGCCAGGCACTCGTTTGGGCCTGGTCGAATAACGGCGGCTTTGTCAAGGGACGCTTCCCCATCACCAATTCGAATGGTCACTACACGCTGAACGTCATCTCAAACACCACCTGGCACCTTGGCGCCGTTTTTGAAACGGCCACCCACTTCTGGGGTACCCGGGACACCGTCACCCTGGGTCAGGGCAGTGCGACCCGCGACCTCATATTGACCGGGCCCCACCCCAAACCGGCCCCGGTCGTGGTTACGTTTGATGCCGCCAACCCGCAGCGGATTGACCTGGCCGATGGCACCCACATCTTCATCCCGGCCGGCGCGATACCGGTCAGCGGCCAGGTAACCCTGCGCGTGGTGCCGATTGCCACCCTGCCCCACCAACAACACGCCAACGTCTACAAGTACGGTTACGTCTTCCTGGCCACCGATAGCAGCGGTCAGCCCATCGAGGACCATTTTAACCAGGATGTAATCATTGCCTTTACTTATGAAGAGGCTGAGTTGGTTAAATTGGGTATCCTCGAAACTGATTTGAAGCCGGCCTATTTCTCGACCACCACCGACCACTGGACCTTCCCCGACAGTTATGCCGTCGATACCACCAACAACCGCGTGACCATGCAAATTGACCATTTCACCGACTTCGCTCTGACCGCCGCCAGTGCTGAGACAGGCAGCACAGACGTTTACTTGCCTATTATAGTTAAGTAACGATCCAATGCTTCTGGTAAAAGGCACGGCTTGGCCGTGCCTCTACTCTATGGGGCGGCTTCACCCGGAAGCCAGCGTTTTAGCCTCAGGTAAATGTATTTAACGAGGCTTTGCCCGTACGAGCAATGACCTCGAGTTGCTGCTGGATACATTCGACGGCGGCGGCCAGGGGGAATATCTGTTCGCTCACCCGCATATCGGTGCTGGTTGGGGAAGCCAGGGGATGCCAGAACACCCCCTCAATGGTGACGGTTACTTCTGGAACCAAGTTATTGGCACCTACTTCGAGACCTTCCCGGGAGAAGCCACGTTTGGCCAGGGGACGAACAAAGTGATCTGCATCGGGAATGCCCAGGCAACGACGAAACTCGTGGAGTTTGTCCAGGTGGGCCGAGTTGGCTGGCGTTTCCGTGGTACTCAGACGGACCCGGAAACCATGCTCTTGTAACAGCTTGATCCCCTCAACGGTCTTGACCCACGTGCCCCGGCCCCGGTAAGCGTCGTGATCTTCGGCACGACCACCGTCAAGGCTGACTTGCACGATCAGGTTGTCGTTGGCGATGGCACACAGTTTTTCGAGCCGTTTTCGGCGCAGGAGCATGGCGTTGGTCAGGACCGTGGTCTTGACCCGGGCCGACGAATAGGCCAGCATATCGTAAATGTCATCCAGGATGAACGGTTCGCCGCCAGTAAAGAAAATTTCCTTAAAGCCAAGGGCCACGGCCTCATCTACCAAGCACCGGACATTGGTCAGGCCCAGAGCCCGGCGAGGGGCCGTGGGACTGGATTCGGCCACGCAGTAAGGACAGGTGAGGTTGCAATCATAGTTGGTGTATAGCCACAGTTTCCACCGGAAGAGGGACGGTGTGCAGCCGGCCTGCGGTGTTTCTTGTGGGTCAGACAGCGCTAATAAAGACTGTCTCTCCATTTTCTAAAAAGACCCCCCTTGTTAATGCAACTTTTTTTGCTTTAAAGCGTATAGTCTCACGGAACAAATAAAAAACCAAAAATCAACTTGGCGAGGAGTAAAAATGAGTCTCTCATCCAATGAATCTGTTGCCGATATTCACATCGTGAAACTGAACGGTCCGCTTAACGTTAGCCAGGCAGAGGCCGTTATCCAACGCTTTAGAGATATAGCTGAGCAAAGCCCTGAACAGGTGGTGGTTGATCTGGAAGATGTTCGCTTTATTGACAGTCGGGGCTTATTCGCCCTGGTCACCGGCTACAAACTCTTTGGTAGTGAGTCGCAAAACTTTCGCCTGGCGGCCCCCCAAGATCAACCCAAACTTCTATTCGAGCTAACCGGGTTTGATCACATCTTTCAGATTTTCGACACCGTGGCCGAGGCAGTGGCGGCCGAGTCAAATATCGAAATACAATTGCCCATGAACCCACCGGCTTATGTACTACCCTTGACTACGGATTTGGCAGTATAAAGCGGAAAGCGTAGCGCGTGGAGTGGACAGCGTAGCGCGTAAAAAATCGTTTCTACGCAACACGCAACACGTCCCTTGGCCTATACATTTACGTAGCCACTTCGCCTAGAACAAATTGGCTCTAACCGTGTCGTGGAAAAGATAGGTTTCCTGGGTGACCATACCGATGGCCTGGGCTAACGAGGCCTGAGGCACATCCCGCAGGTCGTACCCGTCCAGGCAAATCTTGCCCACCGTCGGACCATATAAGCGCGGCAGGAGATAGGTGATGGTGGTTTTGCCCGCCCCACTGGGACCGACCAGGGCCACCAATTGGCCCGGTTCAATTTCAAAGCTGACATCCTCCAGAACCATCTTTCGGTTAAATGATGAACGAGGAATAATGAGTGATGAATTCGGATCCCGACCAGCAAAGCGCCGTTAATATTCAACGTTTCTTGCATCTCATCAGTTCGCCGATTTTGGTGTGGGTGAAAGCTCCTGTTGTGAGTTATTACACCACTCCCACCTTACCCTGCGTGGCTGCCATTTTATCCCCAGCCGGCGGGCTCGAGCCGTGATGCTTTGCATTGTTCGCCCAGTTTTTCTGTAGCGTCTCCTGGTCAATTTTATCTGTGTAATATGCTTTTAGCAATTCGTCCTCTTCTAGGGGAATCGAAGTAGAAGAAAATAGAAAAATCAACCCCAAAATTGCCCTACCCAACTTAACAATCCTCAACTAAAACTGGACAATAAGGCATCTCACCATCAGGAGGTGTCTTTTTATGGCTACTCATCACCAAGTCATAGATAGCCCCGGCCCCATCCCTGGGGCTATCTTATTCCGCCAGGCCCAAGCTGGCTGTCGAGTGAGCCTGAATGGGCTAATGGCCAAGCACGAAGGCCTGGTGCAGGCCGTTGTTCGTCGCCAATGTTTGGGTGACCTGCCTTTTGACGAAGCTTTACAAGTCGGCCGCCAGGGCCTGTGGCGAGCTATCCTGGGCTATGAGCCTGAGCGGGGGATAGCTTTTTCCAGCTATGCCTGGCCCAGCATCAGCCGGGCCATCTGGCGAGCGGTTAAGGAGGCCCAGCCAAGCCAGCCTCGGGCTCTGGCTGGGGCTGAGGGGCTGTTCCCCTCTGGTCACAGTGCCGACCCAACTCTGGCGTGGGAAGCCACCACGATCCAGACCGCCCTGCATCGTCTGGTTGAACGGCTGCCAGAACGTCTGGCTCAAATCATTGTCGCTCGCTATGGTCTGAACGGGCAGCCGCCTGCCACCTATCGCCAGATTGGGGCGGCCCTGGGCTTGAGCCCCGAGCGGGCCCGTCAATTGCATACCGAAGCCCTGGTCTGGCTGCGTCACCCCGCTCATTCCCAAACCCTGCGCAGCCTGTTGGAGCGCCACACCCTGGCTGATTACCAGACAGCCCAACAGCAGGCCCAAGCCTGGCTGCGGCGACGAGGAGGGCGACATGGTGATTGACCTCAGTGCGGTCAAAGCCCGAGCCCAAGATGAGAATTTCGTCAAGCAGTGCTCTCTGGCCGGTCTCCAGGCCCGGCTGCCGCTGGCCTGGCCAACGCCTTCCGACACGCCCCCCTCCCCCAAAAAACAATATCGCTCTCATTACCGCTACCTCGGCTGGCAAGACCTGCTGGACCCCACCGTCTGGGCCTATCTGTCTGACTTTGATTTGCTCCTGCGGCTGGTCGATTTCGGCGGCCTGCGGCCAATGCTGGCCCAACGGCTGGGTTGGACCTCGGCTCGAGGCTATATCCCCTTCGATCCCGTGTCGATGTTTCTGCTGCACGGCTGGCAGACCACCAACGGTTGGAGCCGGGCCCAAACCCTGTCCAATCTGCGTGACCCGCGCTATGCCGACTATCTCCAGCGCTTTGGCTTTGGGGACGGCCTTTTGCCCACCGAAGGGGGCCTGCGCTACTTTCTGACCGCCCTGGGGCGCAATTCTGAAGCCACCGCTCAGACCGTCAGCCTCCACTTGGCTGATGACCGGCTGGTAGAAATCGCCGTCCAAGAACTCAATCAACTCATCGCTCAATCGATCAGCTTGATCCGGCAGGCCGACTTGCTCAGCCCAGAAGCCTGGACCAAGGCCCTGCTCTGCCCTGATGGCATGATCCACGATGCTGCTTCCCGCTTGCGCTGTGCCTCGGTGCAGGATAGTTGCTATCAACCCACCCGCCCGGCTCAGGCCCGTCCCTGCCCGGCCAAAGCGAAGGATAAGCGCGGCTGTGAGTGTGATACCCTGGCCTGTACTCAGATGTGTCGCTTCACCACCCCCCGGGACCCCGACGCTCGTTTCATCTTCTACACCGCCTCCAACCAACCGGACAACCCCAACCAAACCACCCCCCCTGAACCAGCCCAAAAGAAACGGGGCGAAGCTCGTTACGGTTACCGCAGTTTTCCGATCCAATTAGCCGATCCCAGCCGTCGCTTCAGCCTCATCCTCTTGGACGATTTTCTGCCGGCCAATGCTCGAGAGGAGAACCCGACCGCGGCTCTCTTGCAACAACTGCCGACCTTCTACCCCGACCTTGGCCTCGATACCATCGCTGGCGATGCTGCCTTTGGCTACGACATCACCCTCAGCACCATCTACAACCTGGGGGCCAGGCGCTGTATTGACCTGCGTGCTCATGCCACCGACCAGGACAAGACCCTCTGGCCCCTGCGGGGCTATGACGACAAAGGCCGGCCCGTTTGTCCCTTTGGCTATACTTTTACCGCCAATGGCTTTGATGCCGACCGCCAACGCCACAAATGGTTTTGTAATCAGGCTTGTCTGTCCGGAGCAGCCCCCGCAGTTCAACTGGACGCCATTACTTACCCGCCTCCAGAATGTCCCTTCCAATCTCCCGACCACCCGCACGGCCAGGTCATCAACGTCGGTCAACGCTTTGCCGATGGCTCCATTCGCCTCGTCCGGGACATCCCGGTCGGTACTCCCACCTGGAAGCGTCTCTATCATCGGGCTCGCAATGCCGTCGAAGGTCGCAACTCTTCTTTCGAACGTTGGGGCCTCAAACGCTTACCTGTCTATGGCTCGCCCAGGGGCAAAGCCACCATCTTCCTGGCCGATGTCTGGGATAACCTGACCACCTTGGCCCGGCTCGTGCGCGAGGCAACCTTGGCCGCTCGCTCCGGTTCAGCCTGACCGGGGTACATCACTTCATAGACCGACCACACTCGCACCCCCTCAAGGGGCGTGGTGCGTTTCCCCCTGCCTGCCAACCGGTTTTGGCCTC
>DAOUMU010000065.1:0-33005 GCA_034409055.1 Anaerolineae bacterium | reverse complement strand
ATGACTTGGTGATGAGTAGCCATAAAAAGACACCTCCTGATGGTGAGATGCCTTATTGTCCAGTTTTAGTTGAGGATTGTTAAGTTGGGTAGGGCAATTTTGGGGTTGATTTTTCTATTTTCTTCTGCTTCGATTCCCCCGTTACCCGTCAACTTGTATATATTGCTGGTGAGTAGTAGAATCCAGCGAGGCAGTATTATACCACCTTGCTCAAAAAGGAGATAGCAGATTATGAGATACGTACCCCAAGTAACCCCAGCCGAGGCGGCCAGGCTGGTGCCCGATGGGGCCATCATTATGGCCGGAGGCTTTGGCATGACCGGCACGCCGGTTCATCTGTTGCACGCCCTGGCCGAGTGTGATGTTAAAAACTTGACCATTATCTCAAACAATGTCGGCGAGCCCGGGCTGGGCGGAGGCCGCTTGCTGCGTAATGGCCAGCTCAAGAAGGCCATTGGTTCTTTCTTTACCTCAAACCCCGAAGCAGTTCAGGCCGTACACGCCAAGCAAATGGAAGTGCAGCTCATCCCCCAGGGAACGATGATCGAGGCCATCCGGGCGGCCGGGGCCGGTATTGGCGGCTTCTATACCCCCACCGGAGCCGGGACCCTCATCACCGAAAAGCAGGAAACGAAACTCATCAACGGGGTGGAGCACGTTTTCGTGCCGGCTTTGCGGGCCGACGTGGCCCTGGTCCGGGCTTATCGAGCCGATACGGCCGGCAATTTGATCTACCGCATGACCGAGCGCAACTTTAACCCCCTGATGGCCACTGCCGCCGACCTGGTGATCGCTGAGGTCGAGGAGATTGTGCCGGTGGGCAGCCTCTCCCCGGATGAAATCGTCACGCCCGGTCTTTTTGTCGATTACCTGGTCCAGGCCCATACCAGCCTGGAAGATTTGGGCAGTTCGGCTTCGGTCACAGGGGGGGGTAAACGTGTCAGCGAGACACGCATGAACATCGCCAAACGGGCCTTTGCCGAGTTGAAGCGGGGCGATGTGGTCAACTTAGGGGTGGGCATCCCCACCCTGGTGGCCGATTTGATTTCACCGGAAGACGGCATTATTTTGCACACCGAGAATGGCATGCTGGGGGTTGGCCCTGCTCCAGAGAGCGGCGGGGCGCTGGACTATCCGGTCAACGCCGGCAAGCAGCCGGTGACGGCTTTGGCCGGAGCTTCTTATTTCGATAGTGCGGCTTCCTTTGGCATGATTCGGGGAGGGCATGTTGACGTGGCCATTATGGGTGGGCTCCAGGTTGACGAAGCGGCTAATTTGGCCAACTGGGCCATCCCCGGCAAACCGCTCCTGGGGGTTGGGGGGGCCATGGACCTGGCGGTTGGGGCCAAGAAGTTGATCATTACTATGACCCATACCAGCCGCGATGGTAGCCCCAAAATTGTGCCCCAGGCCACCCTGCCGCTGACGGCCAAGGGGGTGGTTGATGTGGTCATTACCGATTTAGCCGTTTTAAAATACATTGAGGGACAACTGGCCTTAATCGAGTTAATGCCTGGCGTCACCCTGGAGCAGGTCCGCTCTGCAACCAGCGCCGCTTTTGTGGAGGCGTTGTAGGGCAAGTTAACAACTTGCCCCTGGGGCAAGCTAGCAGCTTGCCCTACAACTTGTAAGAGGCGAATAGTTAGGCAAGGATGAACGTCAAACGTTCATCCTTGCTTTTGTATTACCACCAGTTATGGTATACTCTATTGAGACTTTTACCACGAAATGGGAGTATGATCCTTTATGCAGCACTTTCTGGCTATATCTGATTTCTCTGTTGACGAACTGTGGCAGTTTTTAGACAAAGCCAAAGCGTTGAAAACTGAATTGAAACAGGGGGGTAACCGTCCCATCCTCAAAGGCAAAATATTGGGCATGGTTTTTCAAAAAGCATCGTTGCGGACCCGGGTTTCTTTTGAGGTCGGGATGCTCCATCTGGGGGGAGAGGCGCTTTATCTATCGCCGAATGAGATCGGCCTGGGCCAGCGTGAGTCTATTCCCGACGTGGCCAGGGTCTTGTCTGGCTATGTAGACGGCATTATGGGCCGTGTTTTTGCCCACGACCATATTTTACAACTGGCCGAGTATAGCAGCGTTCCGGTCATCAACGGGCTCAGCGACTACAATCACCCCTGCCAGGCTTTAACCGATATTTTTACGATGTGGGAGCATTTTGGCCATCTTGAGGGACTCAAGGTGGCCTATGTGGGCGATGGCAATAATATGGCTACCTCGCTGGTCTCCATTGTGACCAAGTTTGGCGGCCATTTTAGCTTGGCTACCCCTAAAGGTTATGAATTACCTACCGACGTTCTAAGTGAGGCGCAAAGCCTGGCTGAAGCAGTGGGGGTAGACATTACCGTTACATACGATCCGGCTGAAGCGGTGGCCGAGGCTGATGTGATTTACACCGACGTTTGGACCAGTATGGGCCAAGAAGCGGAGCGAGTAGAGCGGCTAAAAATTTTCCCGCCCTACCAGGTGAACCGTGAGTTGGTGACCAAAGCCAAACCCGAAGCAGTGGTGATGCACTGTCTGCCGACCCACCGGGGTGAAGAAATTACCGATGAGGTGGCCGATGGGCCCCAATCCCTGCTCTTCCCACAAGCGGAAAATCGCTTACATGCCCAGAAGGGAATTTTGGCTTTGTTATTGGCTGATAATAAGTAGTGGTAAATAATTACCAAAATTCTTGCAAGGTGAGGCATTAACGTGGCTGGTGATCAAAATAAATTTCAAACGGCAATGGCTCATGCCAAACGGTTCAGTGAGCAAGGCAACTGGAATGAAGCCATTAGAGCCTATCGATTTGCCCTGGCCGAATTTCCAAATAATCAGGCGGCCATTCTTGGTTTTGGCCAGGCTACTTTATCTGCGGGGCAAATCAAGCTGGCCCAAAAAGCCTTTCAACAAGCCCTGAAGCTTGATCCTGGCAACCACCAGGCACTGACCTATATGGCCGACATCTATGAGCAGTTGGGGCAATTGGAGGCTGCGGCTGAAACCCATCTCAGGCTCGGCAATGTTTTTGCGGCCCAGAACGATCTTGAGGCGGCAATCAACGCCTGGCAGCAAGCCGTTGGTTTGCTCCCTGACCATATCGAGGGCCACCGTCAGTTGGCCCAGGGCTTAGCCCAGCAGGGCCAAAACCGACCGGCGGCCCGCCAGTGGTTGACCCTGGCCGCTGTTTACCAACGTCGAAATGATAACGAACGGGCTATGCAGCAGATTCAGCATGCCCAAGATTTGCTGGGCGATGACCCCGGTATCATGGCGGCTATCGAATCGCTACAGCGGGATGCCCCTATCCATCCCGACAAAATTAGTGATACCCCACCGACCGATACAGCCGATACGACCGACCTCTTTGACTTTGTTGAGTATACCGATGCCTTTGCCGAGAGGCCGGTTTTCGAAGAGGAGGAAGACCCCTTTGCCATCGAGGAGGTTGAGGCAGGCGGAACTCCGGCTGGCGGTTTGATTGAAACGATTGAACAGAATGCGTTGGCCGAGTTGGCTAATGTCATCTTTGAAGATGATAGTAATGCCGACACTTTTGCGGCGACGATGTCTAAAGATGAAGTGAATATGCTCATCGTTCAGGCTATTGACCTGCAGAGACGTGATGATATAGCCAAGGCGGTCGACAATTATCGCCAGGTAGTTCAAGCCGGCGCCGGTCGTCCGGCCTTATACTTTAATCTGGGGCTTTTGCACAAAAAGCAAGGGCAATACGACGAAGCAGCCAAAATGTTAAAGATGTCAGCCCAGGACAACAAGTATCGTATCGGTTCTCACTTTGTCCTGGGCCAAACTTATTATGCTGCGAATGATTTTGAGTCAGCAATCAGGCACTTTGTAGAAGCAGTCAAACTGATTGACTTAAAAACAGTTAGCGATTATAGAGCGCAAACCCTGCTTGAACGTTACGAAACCTTAGCTGATAATTACATTACTCAAGGCGATGTTAAGCAAATAACCAACTTCATCACAACTCTTGAAAAATTCTTCACCAGGTCTACCTGGGAAAGTAAAGTCTACGAAGTTCGCCAGCGTATAGCCGGTGTCGCTGATGATGGCTCTATGATGAGTCTGGCTGAATTTCTGGAAACGCCCGAAACTGAAGTGGTTATCACCAGCCTGGCCATGACCAGCGAATACGTGAAGCGCAACCTGTTAATGACGGCTTCAGAGGAGTGTTTACGGGCTATTCAAAAAGCCCCCTCTTACCTCCGTCTGCATGTGCGCCTGGCCGATATTTTGCTAAAACAGGGGCATACTGATCGGGCTATTACAAAATACCTGTACATTACGAAGGTCTATCAAATGCGTAACCAGCCTCAAGAGGCGGTAACTATCTATGAAAAGATATTGCAGTTAGCGCCTATGGATGTAACGGTGCGCTCAAAATTGATAGATCTTTACATCTCGCACCAGAATATAGAGCAGGCTCTGGAACAATATTTTATTCTGGCCGATTCTTATTACCAATTGGCTCAGGTAGATAGAGCTCTGGAAAAATACAATGAGGCTTTGCGCCTGGCAACCACTGGGTCAAACGTGGAGGCCTGGAAGATAAAGATTCTGGGCCAGATAGGCGATATTTACAACCAACGTTTTAACTGGACCAGGGCTACCGCCGCTTTTGAAGAGTTACTCCAGCTTAATCCCCACGACGAGCGTGTCCAACGCCAGTTGATTGATCTTTACTTCAAGCAAGAGAAAACTGATCAAGCGGTTCAAATCCTGGATAATCACATAGCCCTTTATCAAGAGCAAGATCAACCGGCAAAGCCTTTGGAACTCCTCAAGGAACTTGTGTCAAGCTACCCCGAAAATATAGTTCTGCGTCAACGATTGGCGGTTACATATCAACAAAATGGTATGAAACAAGAGGCCATTGCCGAGTACGATACACTTGGTGAGATGCAATTGGAGAATGGGTTGCGGAATCAAGCGGCGCAGACCATTCAAACTATCCTCGCCTTAGGGCCGGATGATGCCGAGGGCTATCGTCGTCTGCTGTCTCAAATTAAGGGGGGCGCGGTATAAAGCTGGTTCTCCCTGGTGAGATTCTGTTTTACCAGGGTCAAGATTAAGGGGACGACGAGGATACACTATTCTGGTCGGTACCTTCCTCAATTCTTTTCCAGTAACTATTTACCTTTTCCACAAATAAAGATGGATAAATATCAGCAAAGTAATCCTGCGGGCAAGCGTAGCAGTCCTGGCGGGAAACCGATTGTAGCCCTGGTTGGCCGGCCCAATGTGGGTAAATCGACCCTTTTCAACCGGCTGGTAGGCCAGCGTAAAGCCATTGTGGAAGACCTGGCCGGCACTACTCGTGACCGGCTTTATAGCGATGCCGATTGGGGAGGGCGCGATTTTATTCTGGTCGATACGGGTGGTCTTGAGCTTGAGGCTTCTCATCCGCCCCGGCAAAGCAAGGGGGTGGCTACCGGGTTTCGGGCCGGTGTATCCAGTCGTCTCTTTCTCCAAGAAATCCGTTCCCAGGTGGAGATAGCCATAGCCGAAGCCGAGGTGATTGTTTTTTTGGTGGACGTTGAAGCCGGTCTAACCGGTCCTGATCAGGATGTGGCTAAGTTATTGCGTCGCACCAATAAGCCGGTGCTGTTGGCTGTCAACAAAGCGGATAATCAAAAACGACGGAACGAAGCAGTAGAGTTTTATGCGTTGGGACTGGGTGATCCCATCCCCATCTCGGCCCTGCATGGCACTGGAACCGGGGATTTATTAGATGCCATCGTTGAGTCGCTGCCTATTTCAAGTGAGGCAAAGGATGAAGATGATGACGCGGTTAAAATTGCTATTTTAGGACGACCCAATGTAGGCAAATCATCATTACTCAATCGATTGCTGGGCGAAGAGCGGGTGATTGTCTCTGAGGTACCCGGGACGACCCGGGATGCTATTGATACCAGGATCATATATCAGGACCTGGAAGTCGTGTTGATTGATACTGCCGGAATACGCCGGCGGGGCAAAATTGCACCAGGGATTGAAAAGTACAGTTACCTACGTACGCTTAAGGCTGTCAATCGGGCCGATGTCTGCTTGCTGTTAATTGACGCCGGTCAGATGGTTACCCTGCAAGATGCCCACATTGCCGGTTATATTATAGAGGAAGCAAAAAGTGTCATCATCATTGTCAATAAGTGGGATACCATCAAAAAAGATACCCACACGATGAATGAATTTACCAAAGTTATTCGGACTGAGTTAAAATTTTTAGAGTATGCTCCGCTTCTCTTTATCTCGGCCAAAACCGGGCAGAGGGTAAAAGAGGTATTACCCTTGGCGCTACGGGCACAAGAAGAGCGTCTACGTCGCATCCCGACCAGTGCTCTGAATCGTCTGTTGCGAGAGGCCGTGGCCAGGCATCCGCCCAAGGGGGGGCAGCGCCATCACCTTAAATTTTTCTACGTGACTCAAGCAGGCGTCGATCCGCCCACCTTTGTTTTTTTTGTTAATGATCGTACCTTGATTCACTTTACCTATGAGCGTTATCTTGAAAATCAATTGCGTGAATATTACGGGTTTATAGGCACGCCTGTGCGTTTGGTGTTCAGGAATAGGAGTGAGAAGACATAGCGAAGGCAGTATGTTCGTGTAAAAATTTCCGTATGAGGCCAAGTGCTGCCAGTAGGCAGGTAATATCCATAGCGCAAACGGCCCATAAACCGTGTTGCTCCCACAAAGTGGTGGTTATGGGAGCGCCTATAGCGCTGCCAACACCTGCCCCCAAAAATCCCAGAGCGAGCACGGTTCCCCGGGCTCGCGGAACCTGCTCGGAATAAAGGGGGATGAGGGAGACAATAGTAAATTCAAAAAGTGTACCCATCGTGATCAGGGCAGCAATGATGATAAAGAGCCTACTTTGGGTCAGGGGAAGTAACACGAAGGCGACAAGCAGGAGTAACAATCCCAGGCTACTACCCCGTTTTTTACCGATACGATCAATAAATAAGCTGGCTAAGCCCGAACCAACTAATTCCGCTATGCCAATCCCGGTTGCGACCAGGCCTAATGTCGCCGCATTAAAACTAAAATCAGCGGTTAGCCAGATTCCCCACACGGTTAGAAAAGAGGAGGCGGCCACAAAAATGAGGCAAGCCACCCCCATAGAAGCCAATATATTCTTTTTGAGGAAAACAGCTCGTGTCTCTGACCATGAAAGGCTTTGTGTGTGACGCACAGTAGTAGGCGGGAGATACCACCCAACTATGGCCGCCCCAATCAGACTGAACAGGCTTAAGGCCAGGAAGGGAACGCGCCAACCAAAGGCGTCAATCATCCAACCAATAATTGGTAAGACGAAAATAGCGGCTGCCGCCCAGGAAAACTCTACGGCGGCCAGGGCCCGACCACGTTTCTGGTAGACAACCTGGTCGCTAATGTAAGCTTGCTGAACGGGTAGAAAGGCAGCCGAGCCCAGGCCAATAAGAATCATGGGCAGAGTGGCCCACCATTGCCAGGCGAAGGCCACTCCCATTCCGCCAATCGCCTGGCAGAGCAGCCCCAGAACCATCATTTTCCGTCG
This sequence comes from Anaerolineae bacterium, assembly GCA_034409055.1. GTDB lineage: Bacteria > Chloroflexota > Anaerolineae > 4572-78 > J111 > DAOUMU01. Next base: position 25,441 of record DAOUMU010000065.1, on the reverse strand, counting down.
TCCAGATCGATCTGACCACACCCCAAAAATCGGTCCCACTACCCCCACCATCGCCCGAACAAAAATAAGCCAGCTAAAGCCGACGATCGTTAAGCCCAATCCGGCTGAAAACTGCGGGATAAAGGGGTAGCTCATGCGCGTGCCGACATCTATGAGCAAGCGGGTCAAAAAGACGATGCCAATGGTTTGCAAACTGACCCCAAAAAACAGTTTGACCCTATTGAGTAATGACGCAGATTCGATGATTTGGGTCAAAGTAGCCTCCTCCTGAAAAGGAAATTTGGCCTTGACCATCGTTTCGGCCACTTGTAGCGCAATTTGCTAAATTGTGTTTTGGCAAGTTGGCAACTTGCCCTACAATTTATAATTCCCTGGTCCAAACGATGATCCTGGCCGGAAATTTTCTGGCCCGAAGTTATTTGTTTTTTCCATTTTCGTCAAATTAGGAGATGCTAATGATGAAATGGGTTATTGCTGGCAGCAGGGGTGCCCCGTATATTGGGTACAGAGCGGGCTGATTGCGGGTAGTGATAAACCTATTTCACCCAGGGTAGCGGTCAACTCACCTAAAGGCAGACCTATGACGCTGGCAAAACAACCCTCCAGATGTTCAACCGGGGCAAAGGTTTTATTTTGGATGGCGTAAGCGCCGGCCTTATCCAGGGGGTCGCCACTGGCAACGTAGGCCTCAATCTCGGCGTCTGTGTAGGGACGCATCCAGACTTTGCTTTGATGGAGGCGGGTGATCAGAGGTGGGGCAGGCGTTTGAGGTTGGAGATCGTTAGACCGCGTTACTTCTCCCGAGTTCACCTGGCGCGTCCATACGCCCACTGTCAGGCCGCTGTAAACGTGATGCGGTTTTTGTTGGCGCAACTGTTTGAGCATCTGCCTGGCCTGACTGGGGGTGGCTGGCTTGCCCAGAATTTTGCCGGCCGACACAACAATCGTATCGGCGGCAATAATGATGGCGGTATGCGTCCCAGCGCTATTGGTGACGGATATAGCCTCCGGAGGTATGGTTGAGGGAAGGCGGGCGATGACAGCCTGAGCTTTGGCCCGGCTGAGGCGTTGCACCAGGTCAGGAGGAGATTCGCCAGGCAGAGACGTTTCGTCAATTCCCGCTCCGCTGACATCTGTTTTATTGTCTGTGTCACTGGTGGGCAGGAGAACGGTAAAGGGCAGCCCCAAAATTTGTAATAATTCGCGGCGGCGAGGAGAGCCGGAAGCAAGGATAAAACTGTAGGGACCGGAAATGTCGAGGACAGGGTATTTCATCGGCGCTTTCTGCCAGGGATATCTACGTAAACTGACTCTATGGATGAGAGATTGGATGGGGCAGAAATACGTAAAATGTACTGCCAGGGTTGGTTTCTACGTTTTGACCTTCACTCTCAACCCATATTTGACCGCCATGCGCTTTGATGATGCCATAAGCAATAGGCAGCCCCAAACCCATTCCTCCCCCACAAAAAGTGGTTTTGCTACTGCTGTGGTAAGCCGTATCGCCAACCACGAAAAAATGTTCAAAGATTTGTTTTTGGTCAGCGGGGGCAATACCAATGCCAGAGTCTTTGATGGAGATAACAACGCCCTGCTCCTGTTGACTGGAGTATGTCGTGGGAAGAGAGGTCCAGTTAGGGAGGGCAGGGAACGAGTCGACCGTCCACCCTTTTACCAAAATTGAGCCACCATCTGGGGTAAATTTAATGGCATTACTGAGGAGGTTTGAGAATACCTGTTTTAACCGTTGTCGGTCACCGGTAATTGTGGGCAGCGTCTCCAGGTTGGCCAGGGTGATATTCAAGTTTCGACCATTTTTAGCCGGATTCAGTTCTTCCAGGGCCTTATCAATGACCACAGCCAGATTGACCGGTTTCTGTATAATATGCATTTTATCCGCTTTTATAAGCGAAATATTGAGGATATCATTGACCACTTCGGTAAGACGTTGAACTGAATCGAAGATTTTGTTGGCTAAATCGTTAATGCTTATGTCATTAGAGGCTTCCAGGTCAGTCTCATTGGTGGCCGATTGAAGCAGATGGGCATAGCCGTAAACGAGGGCAATGGGGGTTCTTAGCTCATGCGCAGCTAAGGTAATAAAATCGGCTTTGAGCTTATCGATGTTTTGTAATTTTTTATTGGCCTCTTCTAATTCAATGATTTTTCTTTCCAGGTGCTCAACTAATTTTCGGCTGTAGTGGCTCAGGTAATGGGATAGTTCGTCTTTGGCAATGGTTTCGCGATAACCTTCAAGGTAGGAAATAACTTGCTGAGGGAAGGCATCAACATCAATGGGTTTGGGAATATAACCGTCGCAACCGGCCGCCAGCGCTAACTCTCGCTCACCCTTAGTGGTCCGAACGGTCACAGCTACAATCGGGATTTGTTCTAAAGAGGGAATGCTGCACATACGGGTCGTGGTTTCATGACCATCGAGACCTGGCATATTGATATCCATCAGAATAAGGTCGGGCAGCTCTTTTCTGGCAATGGCGATACCTTCAAGGCCGTTTTCTGCTTCCAGGACCTTAAAATTATAACTGGTGAGCAATCTGCTAACCAGCGATCGATTAATGGGGTCGTCATCAATGTACAATATTTTTCGACGCACTTTATCAGGTGGGGGTGTGTGTCCCAAGTTTGTCTCCATACAAGTTCAAATGCTAGGTGATGCGCTAATGGATCTATTCAAGAACGTTACTGATGCTTTCAAACAGTTCTTCTTCCATAAACTCCCCCTTTTGGAGTAGAGACTCGATTCGACCGGCCAGGCGTTTATAGTCTTTGGTAGTTAGATCTTTAGCCGTAATCACAATAACAGGAATATCTCGCAACTCTTCATCAGCTTTTAACATATCCAAAATGATAAAGCCATCTATGCCGGGCATCATTAAGTCTAACAAAATCAGATCTGGTTTTTCTGAACGAATCAGGCTGATACCACTAATACCGTCAGATGCTTCGTGAACATTATATTTTCTTTGGTATTGCAAAATACGCCGCAGTAAGACCCGTGCATCAGGCTCATCTTCAATAATGACGATGCTGCGTACCCGGTCGTCAAGTCGCTCCAAGGCAGACAGTAACCCTTCTTGAGGAAGTAATCTGGTTTCAGGTTTGGTATCCTCTTCAACGACGTGTTTTTCAAGATTTTGTACCCTGGTATGGCTTTTGATAATTTCATTTTCCAGAATTTGCTTCTCAACAGGAAACGTATGACCGGAAGCGTTGATAACAACAGTTTCATTGGGGCTGACAATTTGATCTTGGATCATTTTGATGAAGCCAGCACAGGCTACAGCAGCAGCCGGCTCCATAGAAAGTCCCTCCAATTGAGCCATCACCCGCATGGCTCTAAAAGAGGCTTGATCATCGACCTTTAAAAAAGCTCCCCCGTGGGCGAGTACCAAATTACGCAGGTAAGGGTAAGCGGGTCCCGGATTGCCAGTTGATAGAACATTGATAATACTACTAGGATTCAGAACTATTTCGCAGGTTTCCAATCCTTGATGAAAGCTATTGACCATAGGGGCACACCCTGACGTCTGAATGATAGCTAATTTTGGAATTTTTTGGGTTAACCCCATTTTATACAATTGTTGGAAACCTCGCCAGACGCCTATCGGTCCCATTCCCCCACTGACAGCCTGAATATACCAATCTGGAGTAGCCCAGCCGATGCCTCGCATGCGTCCCAGTTGCTCAGCGATTTCAAAAGCAATCGTTTTCATAGCTTCCCTGGCCGTGATGCTTCTGATCCCTTTGTCTAAAAATAATTTACGATGCTTGGCAAACTGGGCCGCTACCTGTTTGGTTCTATCATAGCTACTGGAAACTTTAATCACTTCAGTGCCATACAGAGTCACCTCACGCATCTTCTCATGGGGCACATTGCTATCTAAAAATGCCCACAGTTTGATGCCAGAACGGGCGCAATAGGCGGAATAGGAAATAGCCACATTACCGGTAGAGGCAGCCACCAGTTCTTTTATGTCAGCTTCTTTTAATACGGAAATAGCCAGGGAGGCTTGCCTATCCTTGAAAGATGCGGTCGGCCCCTGTCTTTCGTCTTTGATGAAGATGTTTCGGTGTCCTAGCATTGAGCCCAAATTTTCTGCTCGCAACAAGGGTGTCCATCCCTCACCCATTGTAACAATATGGTTTTTATCCAAGAGAGGCAGCAGTTCCCAATAACGCCATATGGTACGATCTCGGTGAGGTAGCTCGTGTTGCCAGATGTAGGCTGCTTCATCCAAATTGTAAACAACGTCAAGCCACTCTTCGCCACATGCCGGACAAGCTCCCAGCAGTTTTTTATATTCTTCTATATAGTTGCAGGCCGTACATTTATAAAAGAAGGTTTTAGTCACAAGGCTTACTCACTTTTTGTCAAGATCGAATATTTCATCGAGGGGCATAAGAAATTTCTCACCCCAACTGGATGGTTTCTGGTTCATGAAATCGTTCAAGCGCTTTGTTTACATCCTCCAGCAGTTCACTTTCAGTAAAGATGCCTTTACGTAATAGCACTTCTATCTGACCAGTTAAGCGCTGCTGCTCTGCTGGGGCAGGCTCTATGGCACTCACAACAATAATGGGAATTGTACGCATTTCTTCATCATTTTTAAGTATATCAACCACGGCAAAGCCATCCATTTCTGGCATGCGTAAGTCTAGGATAATCAGGTCTGGATTTCGACTCCGGACGAGTTCCAAACCCTCTTTGCCATTGCTGGCCTCGATGATTTTATAATTGGGATGTGCTGCTTCCAGAATACGACGAATAAGTAGGATGTCATCCGCCTGGTCATCAATAACCAGTACTTTTACTTGCTCTTTTTGCTGGTCATCTAAATGCTTGAGGGCATTAATCAGCTCACTTTCCACAATAGGCTTGGTCAAGTAATCGGCAGCACCCAGTGCCAATCCTCGATTTTTGTCGTTAACAATACTGCAAATAATCACCGGAATATCTTTCGTAAATGGGTCTGCTTTGAGATCTTTAAGAATGCTCCAACCATCTTTATTTTGCACCAGGACATCTAACAGGATGGCAAAGGGAGTATAGGCTCTGACCCAATCAATGATGTCTTCGTTACTATTGATACCAACAATCTTGTAATTCTGATTTTCCAGGAAACGCTCATAGAGGTTAATGACCCCGGGATTGTCATCGATAACCACGACCGTCTTCTCCTGTCCATCTTCGGCATCGGTTGTTGACGATTGGTCAATGGACGTTTCTGGAACTTCTTCAAGCAGTTTGACCGGGATAGCAAAGCTAAAGGTTGAGCCTTTGCTTGGTGTGCTGTCTACCCAGATTTGGCCCTTGTGCATTTCGACGAAGTGACGACTGATGGGCAGCCCCAGACCGGTACCTCCCACTTTGCGGGTTGTACTGGCATCGACTTGAGTAAACTCTTCAAAAATGCTATCCAGTTTGTCTTCGGGAATACCAATGCCGGTATCAGAAACACTGATGATAATTTTTTCCTTTTCGGCAGTAGCTTCCAGGGTAACCCTTCCTTCGTCAGTAAATTTACAGGCATTGGAAACGAGGTTGAGAATAACCTGTCGAATACGAGTAGGATCAGCCCAAACAATGGGCAGCTCGTCCGGTACTTTTTGGATCAGTTCTACCGGTTTATCCTTGACTAAGGCCAGAGCCGTAGACATTACGCTCTTAATGATGGGACTCATTTCAATCTCTTCAAAGTTAAGCTCCATTTTACCGGCCTCAATTTTGGAAAGGTCCAGAATGTTGTTAATCAGACCTAGCAGGTGTTGGCCACTGTTATGGATAGAAGTCAAGTCAGCTTTTTGTAACTCGGTTAATGGACCATCAATGCCCTTGAGAATAACACGGGAGAAGCCTATGATGGAGTTAAGAGGGGTACGTAGTTCGTGACTCATATTGGCCAGGAATTGGGTCTTTAGCTTGTCGATTTCTTTAAGGCGTTCAGCCGTTTCCTGTTGCTCCCGGAAGGCCCGGGCGTTTTGAATAGCAATGGCCAATTGAGCCGCCAATGTTTCTATTGGGGCAATATCTTCCCTGGTAAAGTCATTAGGTGAAGTGCTGTGGACATCCAAAACACCAATAAATCTATCACCGACTTGAAGGGGGACAGCCAACTCAGCCCGTGCGTTAGGTAAAAACTCATTAAATTGATAGGGTAAATCGGAATCACCGGTGTCGACGTCACGAACGACGATCGATTTACGTTGGTAAGTTACCTGGCCGATAATACTTTGATCGCCAACCGGCACTTTGTAGTTCATTGCCAGTAATTGTTGGCCCGCTTCACCAGTACTTTTATGCAGCATTGCATATAGGTTGGCATCGTCAGTGAGGAATATCTGTACGTGATAGAAGCCGAAGTGGTCTTTAATCAGTTCTGCTGCTTCATCCAACATGATATCTTGATCCAGAATAGAGGTGGCCACGCGACTTACTTCAGAACTGGTTTGAAGCTGAATGGCCCGTCGTCTTGTTTCATCAAGTAAGCGACGATTTTGCAGCATAATTGAGAGTTGGTCGGCCATCGCACTGACCAGGTTGATCTCCCGTTCAGTAAAGGCGTGTTTTTGACCCACTGCATCTGCGCCCATAGCACCGACAACTTCATCATTGATGATAATTGGCACCAAAAGCAAAGAAGCGATGTTCCGCTTTAGATTTATTTCGCGTACATTGGCTAGCAACGGATCGTTGGCTACATCTTCGATAGCCAGCGGCTTTTTGGTTTCTATTAGCTTCTGGAAAGATGGGTTTCCTTCAATGGGAATGTGCAGATCCGGCTTAACAGGTTTGCCCTTCTCAAAGATAGCATGAAGCTTACCAAATTTTTTGTCTGCTTCAAAGAAGAGGACCCCACCCTGGTTAAGGCCCAAAGTTGAGAGCATTTTTCCAAGCACGGTGTGGAACATCTCTTGTTCGCTTTCACTTGTCACCAGGGTTCGCCCGACCTCGTATAATGCTTCTGCTTCTTCACGGGCAGCTTGGGTTTGTTCGAATAGTCGGGCAGCCTCGATTGCCTGGGCCGCTTGGTTGGTAATCGCTTCTATAATTCTGAGCGTATCCTCTTCCCAGACTTTATCTTTCTCAGAGATTTCAAAATCGATAGCACCAACAACGACTTGACCGTGCAGCGTTAAGGGTGCTACTAAAGTGGACACATTTTTCGACTCTGCTGCGCTTATGAGAGAAGTGTCGTGTGACGTGTCCTCATTGCTACCATGTCCATTCGTAGGCGAAGAGACAGGTATAATGATCGGATGTTTGGCTTCAATAGCCTCGTTTACCATTGCGTCGTGGTTTTCTGATGACCATGTATCTTCGTCTTGGAGGGCGATAAGATTATCTCCAGCCAGGCGATAGCCGATGGCCGTTTTTTGCTCTTTAAGGAACGTGCTCCATTCATCACGTAGATAATGCTCGTGCAGCTTACTAACTTCTTCCAAAGCCTTTTGGGACTCTTGGAAGGAGCGGGCTGCCTCTATAGCGTTTGCTAATTGGTTGGCCATCGATTGTAAGATGGTAACGTCGCTTTTCGTAAAGGCTCCTTCTTTAGTACTTTGTACATCAAGGGCGCCGATAACGCGACCACGAGCAATCAGGGGTAAAGCCATTTCTGAACGGGTATCGGGTAAGAGGGGGTTGTTAAAATGTACGGCATCTTTCCCTACATCCAAGGCAATACATGGTTTACCGGTTCCAGTGGCGGTACCTACAATACTTTGGCCCCCCACTTCAAGCTTGTGTTTCATAGCCAACATTTGTTGACCAATTTCGCCAGTGGAGGCTGCGATGACAGCGTATTTCTGATATTCGTCTACCAGGAAGATGGAAGCGTGGTAAAAACCGAAACGATCTCGGAGCAGGTCAACCGATTGTGACAATAGGGTATCCAAATCTAGATAACTGGTGGCGGCCTGAGAGACTTCGGCGGCTGTTTGCAATTGAGTAGCGCGGTATTGAGCTTCTTCGAAGAGGTAATGATTTTCCAGAGCACCGGACATCAGACGGCCAATATTTTCATACAGGCGAATGGTATCAGGAGAAAAAGAGGTGGTTTTTTGGTTACCAATCAGGATGAAACCATTAACCTCTTTATGAAGCCAAATGGGAACAGCTGCCAGACTCTCGATTTGCATCATGATCAGCAGTTGCTGCAACATTTGTGAAAAACGTTCATCTTCAGTAGCTTTGGTTGAGATAACGGTTTGCCCTGTTTTTAGTAACGGCCCCAACCCAAAATCCTCGGCTGAAAAGTGGGAACCTACAGGAACAGTGGCCCATTCCTGGCTGGGATTATCCCACACAGCGACCATTTTTAATTCAACACCACCTTCGACCTGGTCATATATGAAGATAGCTGCTCCCCGACCTGGTTCTGTAGCGGCAACTGCATCTATGCTAAGATTGTAGATGGTTTCGACCGTATCAGCTACCAAAAGTTCCTGACTTAGGTGAGAGAGTATTTCTGAGTTATAAAGGTTTTGTTGTGTCTCTTCGACCAGTTGCAAATTTTGGATAACCACCGCTACCTGGCCAGCCAGAGTGGTAATCTGGCTGACGATATCAGGTTTGAAAACAAATCCCTCAACGCGGCTGGCTATGAATAAAACACCCAACCAATTGTTACCAACGGTCAGGGGAATGGATAAAACGGAGCGTGCTTTCCCTAAATACTTCTCTAAACACTCCGCTGTTCCCTCTAATTGGTCTTGTGGCTCTGTAGGTCGGTCAGGCCGAATTGTACTGGGCACATTGGGGTTTATTTGTTTGATGAATGGATAGTCATCCGAAGTAATCTGAAAATTGGGGGTGACGACAACAATTTGGTTGTCTGATGTGGCTTCATATTTATCCCAATCGGCAAAAATATCCAGCCTTTTTGGCGTGCTGTCTTCTTCCAGATCAGTAATAAGGGCAATAGACATATGATCTATGCCTGTTTCTGCTTGTTTTCCCGACGAGGCAAAACTTTTTATTAAGGTGGCCAGTAGATCTTCAATGTGTTGGGCGCTGTTAAAATCTCGAGTAGCGTTATAAAGTAATTCAGTTTCACTCAGAGCGGTCGCCGTTTGTTCTAGAAGCCGTATATTTTCCAGAGTGGCGGAGGTTTGGATGGCAATAGACTCAAACATAGAAATATGGTCTTCCGTGAAACCATTTTCTTCAGTATGTAAGAAGGTGAGTACGCCTTGCAAGTTACTGCGCCGGGAATAGAAAGGAGTACAAATAATTGATTGGACCCAATCTGGATATAGCTCGCTCTTGATATCCCAATCTACTTGACTTCGATTTTTCAGGATGGTTTCTTGGGTATGTAGGGCTTGGGCTTCAAAACCTTGTGAAAGGATCATTTTTGTTAAATTACTAGCCTTATCAGGGGGCATTTTCCGACGTTCCGGAATGGTTGAGGTCATAGGTAAAAAGTTTTCGCCATCGGTGATATATATTTCACCGTGTGTTGCCCCGGCTCTTTCAGTAAAGCTTAAGACAGCTTCTTTAACCGCATCAATGGTGATGGTCTGGCTCAGCTTCTGCCCAAGCTGGTATAGAAATGCGGCCCAGTCGCGCTCACGACGGGTCGTTTCAAGCAGACGGTAACGCTCTATAGCAATAATGGCTTGATCAGCCAGAGTTTGGTAAATACGGGTTTCCTGGTCGGTGTAAGTGTGGGGGGTCCTGGTCGAAATAGAGAGAACCCCTTTATACTCTGTTCCCAGAAACATCGGGGCTGAAAAGAGAGTGATAGCGCCCAAGCCTCTGTACATAAACAGGCGGAAAGCCTCATCCATACGTTCGTCCTGCATCTCAGCGCGGCTAAGGTCTTCGGAGATCATAGGATGGAAGGGGGGCTGGGCAAAGGCTTCTACCAGCGGAAACATATCAGCGGAAATTTGAGAACCAACAGGCAGTATTTTTTCAGACTCTCTATCCCAATTGGCCACAATCTTTACCTTTTCAATTTGGCCTGATTTAGCCCAGTCCAGGAGTGATATACTAATCCGGTCAACGTTGTAGATTTTGACATTTTCGATGACTACATCAAATATCTCTTCCAGAGTAGTAGCTTCGACCAGCAAGCGGCTGATATCGTAAAGTTTTTGGGTTTCTGCCAGGGTATTTTCAGTTTGTTTAAATAGTTGGGCATTTTCAATGGCCACAGTTACCTGAGAAATAATAACCTGGGCAAGCTGTAATTCATTTTTGGTGTAATCACGTTGCTGGTGGAAATGCCATACTCTAACAGTGCCAATCAGGTTACTTCGCACAACTACGGGAAAAATGGCGCTTGTGTGAAGCTGCTGTCCGACTTCGTTTTTAACATCATGGCGTGAGGCTCCTCCGTTTTCTGCTTTACGTAGGCGCGTTTTGCTTATAGAGAGGAAGGGGAAGGCAGAGTCGTCTAAATGTTCAATGACCATGCCAGGATGCTTTATCATTTGTCGTAGGATGGGGAAATCTTCTATGGCCTCCAGCCTTGGTTCGTTAGAGTTGATGGTTGCTACTTGCTTTGCCCACTCGGCAGTTTTAGCTTTTACGACAACCTGCTCAAAGTGAGTTCTGTCTTTGTTTAATAAGGACACGCAACAGATATCAGCGTTTAGATAATTAATAATTTGGGTGGCCAGGATTTCGTAGATTTCACTAAGCTTATTTGTCTCAGAAAGTTGGCGACTGTTTTTAAATAGGATGGATAATTCTTTGGTGCGCTCTTGGGTTTGCTGCAACAGACGAGCGTTTTCAACGGCCAAGGCTACTTGGGAGCTAACCTCTTCGAGCAGGCGAATATCTTCAGTTGACCACTCTCGTCCCTCAGCTATGTCCTCGATGCCGAGAACGCCGATGGTTTCCCCGTAGAGCTTGAGAGGAGCAACCAACTCTTTACGATCTTCGTTCTGGATGGTGCTGACCCCCATATACTCTTTAGCAATTGCTAATTTTGCAGATGGTGGTAATTCATCGGCCTCTGCGATGGCAATGTTAGTTCTGTCATACTGATAACCCGGTAGTACATCTTTGCTACCTGCTTGTAATTGCTTACCTAGTTCCTCTCGGCGTTGCAGGCTATAAAGAATCTTCATTTCCTGCAGATCATCATTCAACCGTTGCACAGTTTGAGCATTTCTAATAGCAGAGGCCAGTAAGTTGGACAGACTGGATAGGAAATTAATATCGGCATCATCAAAATCGTTTAATTTGCCACTTTGCACTCTGAGAACGCCCAAAGACAATTGTCCGGATTGAAGGGGGATGGCCAATTCTGAACCAATTTCGGTATCCGTTTCACTCTGTCCGTAGTAATAGGAATATGGTCCCTGGCGAATATCGGGGATGTATACCGGCTCGTTATTTCGAACAGCATGGCTGATAATATTTTCTTCTTCAATCGAGAAGATGTCCGCGTTTTGAGTAACGGGCTTACTACCAGAGCCCATCTCCATATAAAGCCACAAATCTTTGCCAGCGGGAGAAAGTCGGTAAATTTGAGTGGCATAGTAACCCAAGGTATCCTGTAGATGATGTAAGGCGGACTGGAGGAGATATTCTATTTTTTCATCGGAACCGATAAGTTGGTTGATCTCTTGGGTAACCTTTAACTGGCAAGCGTATTTCATCGCCAGTTCTTCCTGGTTTGTACTTGTTGAGGCGTTGGCTTTTGGAATATTAGGTTTGCTCATATTTTTTCCTCTCTTTTGCCGGTAGCCAATAACTGTTTGCTATTCTGTTACCTGTTAACCCCTTCTTGCTACTGGCTATCTTTGGCCTCACCATTCGTTGGAGAAATGAGATGGACATAGGTGCGTTTGCCCCCCATGGCGTTGCCTACTTCTTTGACCGTGGTTTGAAGAATAGTGTCCAGATCGGTGGAGGCTCTAACTTTGGTCGTAATCTCTTTAATTAAAGCTTCGTATCGAGCTGATCTTTGACTGACTTCATAACGTTGAGCATTGTCCAGGGCTAACGCCGTCTGGTCAATAAAAGCTCTTAGTAGTCTAAGGTGAGAGTCTTTGATCCTGGCTCGTGGATCTTTAAAGCCTGCTTCAACCAGTCCGATGTGTTCTTGCCGGAGTGTGACCGGGGTAAATACTCTCACCCAGTTGGCATGACCTTCTGCTTCATAGAGTTCCTTGTTAAAACGATCATCCCAGCCTGTGACTACCTCTGTTTGGCCGGTTCTGATGATGTCAGCCATAATGTCATTACTGTCCAGGGAGTGATTGGCCTGTTTGATATTGTTTTCGGTGACACCAAAACCGCCGATAGCTTTTACCCGATGTTGATATGTGTCAACCAACGAGAATATAATGTAATCGAAGCCAACCTCTTGGGTACAGGCCTGGAAGAAGAAATTCAGAATTTCGTTAACTCGTAAGGTGCCTGCCAGAGCCTGACTGAGGTGTTGCAAAGCTTGTGTTTCTTGTAGGAGGGCTTCGGCCGTTTTCTGAGAATGGGCCACGTGCTCAAAGAGGCGGGCATTGGCAATCGCATTGGCCAGTTGGTCGGCCATTGCTTGCAGCAGAGTAATGTCTTCGTCAGAAAAGGCCCCCCGTTCCACGCTTTGCACAGTCAGCGCCCCAATGACCTCATCTCGACTGATGAGAGGCAAAGCCATTTCAGAGTGGGTGTCAGGTAGATAAGGATTTTGGAAGTGGACCGCCTCTTCGCCTACATCCAGAGCGATACGGGCTTGACTATGTTGGACACACCAACCAATCATCGACTCCCCCCCGATTTTGAGGCGGTGTCCCTTCTCGAGCTGGATGCGGCCGGCTTCGCCGGTTCCGGCGCGCAGGACGGCCCACTGGCGAGGCTCGCCTACCAGAAACAGGCCGACATAGTAGAAGTCAAATTGATCACGAATGAAGTTGACGGAGGTGTTGATGAGTTGGTCGACATCGAGGATTGAGCTGGCAGCCCTGGAGACCTCGGCGGCGGTTTGCAAGAGGTTGGAACGATGTTGAGTTTCTTCGAGGAGTTGCCGGTTTTCCAGCCAGACAGTCAACTGGTCGGCAATCGCTTCGCCCATGGCTATATCTTCATGGGTAAAAACGTACCCTTTTTCAGTCGCGTCAGCGCCTAATATACCCACGACCTCGTCCCTTGTAATCAGGGGAATCAGTAGCATAGAGTGCACATTCCCCCGCATCTCTTGATTATGTTTGGTTAGAGGGTGAGTATAGGTATCTTCAATCACCAAGGGGAATGGATTCCCAATTAAATGCTGGGCCACCAAGTCCTCTCTAACCGGGAAGGCCAGATCAGGTTCAATAACCACTTTGTTGTCAATGTAGAGGGCTTGTACTCTATTGTACTCACTGGTTGGATCTAGCAACATAATACCGCCCCGATCTAGTTTTAATAGAAGTAGATATTCACCCAGGACGGTTTCCAAGGCGGCTTGCTGGTCGGTGAGCATAGACAGGGCCTCACTAATGTTATAAAACAGTTGAGTTCTTCTGAGGGCTTCTTGTGCCGCCTCTTCTGATTGCTTGCGCTCGGTAATATCGCGAGTGAAAGCAAAGTTGTATTCCTTGCCGTTGAATTCAAAATAGTTAATTCGAATTTCTACTGGCAAAATTCGGCCATCTTTGGTGCGATGCTGGGACTCAATAACCTTGGAAGGATTTTGTTTGATATCTTGCCAGTGATCGGGCCAAATTTCTGGGGTGAAGTGCGGATCGATGTCGTGGACCGTCATTGAGAGCAACTCTTCCTGTGAATAGCCCAGGGATTGGCATGCCCCTTCATTGACATACAGAAATCGGGCGTCTGGCCCTACCCAGAAGATGGCATCGGGGGCGCGGTCAACCGAGAATTGAGTCAGTCGCAGGGCCTCCTCTGCCTCCTTACGCTCGGTGATGTCTCGGGAGATGCCGAAAACGCCAACGATATTCCCTTGCTGGTCACGGAGTGGCATCTTGGTTGTCGAAACCCATGTTTCGTGGCCATCGGGCCACGTTTCTTTTTCCTCGATACCCACGATGGGCTGACCAGTTCTCATGATCTCCTGCTCATCCGTGTATGCCTGTTGGGCATGCTCATCTGAGAAAAAATCAAAATCTGTCTTGCCCACCGCTTGGGCGGGGTCACTGAGGCCAAACCAATTAGCTTGGGCCTTGTTGACTCTGACAAAGCGGCTGCCGGTATTCTTAAAATAGATATGATCGGGAGTGTTTTCCATAAGTGTATGCAGTAGGTACTGTTCCTCGGCTAGGGTCTCCTCTGCCTGCCTGCGCTCATGCCACAGCGAGATTGCTGCCGCAGCCGCACGCAGCAAATCTACTTCCGATGGTTCCCACGCTCGAGCCTCAAGGCAGTTATCAAAGCCGATAAATCCGAAAAACTCACCGTTGACAATAAGGGGCAAGATCAGAATAGCCAGAATATCTTGTGGCTCCAGAATCACTCGCTCTGATTGGGGAAATTCAGCCACTTTTCCGGCAATAATTTCGCCTCGGGCCAATGTCTCAGCCCAGCGAGGCGAGAACTCATCATAGGGAAGATTCTGGAGAGCTGGATTGTCGATTTGGGGCCGAATATCTTCGGCACACCATTCGGCACGCTGACTCATTAGCAGGTTACCCGCCGCGTCCCGATGGTTCTCAAAGATATAAGTGCGACTCGCCCCTGACACCTGTCCCAACAGTTCCAAAATCTTAGGATAGTAGTTTTCCACCCTGTCGAAGGCTAATAACTGGTTTTGAACTTCAACCAGCACGGCCAGATATTGCTCACGCTTGGCCAGGGTTTCCTCTACTTGTTTACGTTGGGTCACATCATTACCAACGCAGAGAATTTCGGTAATTTGTCCCTCTTTATCACGAATGGCTTTGTTTGTCCAGGTGACCCACACCCGTTCGCCATTCCGGCGTATATTTTCGTTCTCGTTGTTGGTGTATTGCTCAGGATGCTGAATGATATCCTCGATCATTATGACCAGGTCACGCCCGGCTGTATCTATCTCAGGTACAAATGTCCCCACTGCATTTTGACCAAGTATTTCTTCTTCGGTATAGCCAAAGAAGCTTTGGGCGAATTCATTGAAGAACGTAACCTGGCCTTTGGTATTCAGCCTGATAATGATACTGTTTGCGCTTTGAACCAACTCCCGGTACTTGGCCTCGCTTGCCCGGAGAGCCTCCTCGGCCCGCTTGCGCTCTCTGAGCGCTGCTTGCGTCTCCTCAAAGAGACGGGCATTCTCAACTGCACTGGCGATTTGGCCGGCGATTGTCTCTGCTAGCCTGATTTCTGCCAGGGTAAATTCCCGGTCAGTCTGAACCAAATCTACCCCAATGGTGCCAATAACCTCTTGGCGCACCAGCAAGGGCACGATCATCATACATTGGGTACCGTGCTTACGTAGGAGGTTATGGATCGGTTGGGTTAGGGGGTTAGTTTGTGCCTCGGGTACAACAATCGACTTGCCGGTTTCGACAACCTGCGTGGAGGATGGATTGTCGGCCAGGGGGATGGTCATACCTTCTAATAAACCGTGTTCATCAGCATCTGTAGAATGGACGGCAACAATACTCAGTTCTGTCCGCTCAGGGTTAAGCAGGGTAATACCACTCCGATAGGCGTCAAAGATCTGAACCAGTTCACGGGACACTGCCTTCAGCGTACCCGGCAGGTCAAGTACGGAAACAACGGCCGTAGCCACGCGGTTGATGGCGGCCAACTCTTCATTTCGTTGGCTAATTTCTTGTTCGGCCAATTTACGTTCGGCGATTTCTTGCTGAGCTTGCTCAAACAAGCGGGCATTTTCAATGGCGATGGCCAGTTGATCGGCCATTGTTTCTAAAAAGATAATATCTTCCTGGCTAAAGGCCGCCTGTTCTACACTTTGTATGGTGAGGGCACCAATGACTTTACTCCGATGGATGAGAGGTAAAGCAATCTCAGAACGGGTGTCGGGCAGATCCGGGTTTTGGAAGTGGACCGCATCTTTGCCCACATCCAGGGCAATACGTGGCTGCCGGTTGTGAATGCTCCAGCCAATCATCGACTCACTACCAATTTTGAGCCGATGCCCCTTTTTAAGCTGAATGCGGCCAGCTTCGCCGGTACCGGCTCGTAGTACGGCCCATTCTTTGGTTTTATCTGCCAGGAAGATACCTACATAGTACAGATCAAAGCGGTCGCGTATCAGGGCTACGGCTGAGTTAAGCAATTCTTGCAGATCAAGAATGGAGCTGGCAGCCCGGGCTACTTCAGCAGCGGTTTTCATTTGCGTAACGTGGTAAGCAGCCTCTTGAATCAGTTGATGATTGGCCAAACCTACGCCAGCCTGATCTGCCAGGGCCAACCAAAGCCGCTGAGTTGCTTCGGTAAAAGTATAAGGCCGGGTGAAGTAGACCAGCACCACGCCAAGTTTTTGCCCAGCGACAACTAAGGGCAGAATCGCCACCGAGCAAGCACCGGTTGGGACAAAGCTTTCTCGCTCTGTGGCTAATAGTCTGTCATCAGTAGCAATATCATCAATAAATAAGGGTTCATTTGTGGTCAGCAATCTGGCTTGCAGTGTTTCAGACAAATCGAAACGGGTGCCTATAGGATAGGAGGGATTGTCTCTTTTGTGCCAGGTGGCTTTTAACTCGGCCCCGATGGGTTCATCATCAACCAGGTTAAAACGAAAGGCACAAATTTCGCATGGATCTTGATAGCGAATTTGCTCAAAAAGAGCCTCAAAGAGTTGGCGTTCAGCCAGGGTGCTGGCTATAGCCCGGCTCCCTTTGTAGAGGGCCTCAGTTTCGGCCAGGATTCGCTCACGCTCGGCTTCATAGGCTTTACGTTCAGTGACATCATGGGTGATGCCCAATAAATACTCAGGTTGCCCAGAAGAGTCGGGGATAGGAACCAGGCGGGTGTAGGCAATATGTTCCTTTCCATCGCCCCAGACAGTTTTGTCTTCGGCTACAAAAATTTGATTAGCGGCGAATACTTCATCGTCTCGACGGCGGAATTTATCGGCCAATTCTTGGGGTAAGAAATCATAATTTGTTTTGCCAATCAGTTCTTCTTCAGGCTTGCCAATAACATTGGCGTTGGCCTGATTCATCTCGATCAAAGTGTAGTTTTTGTCCTTAATGAAAATGGGGTCGGGAATATGCTCAATAACAGTTTTCAGGAAACGGTGGTTGTTTTCTGCTTGATTAAACAAGCGGATGTTTTCAATAGCAGCGGCTGCTTGAGAGACCAGCAGAGATAAAATGTAAAGATCGTGTTCATCAAAGGCTTTTATTTTGGTAAAACTTTGCACCTCTAGTGTGCCAATGACTTTATCCTGGAGAATAATCGGCATATTCAAAAGCGCCAGAATATCCTTGTCAATTTGGCGTTTTGAGTTTTCTTCTACCTTTTTATTGCCACCTGACAATTCTATGAAAGGGTGATTGGGCCAATTGTTGGCCAGAATGGCTTGTCTGGTGTTGGCAACGTAGTTGCTTAATCCAAGCTCAGATTGTTCTGGTTGGCCCGTATCTGCAGGCAGATTGTGGGTGGCTCTGATGGTGAATGTCTCTTGGTTTTTGTCTGCTAGCCTGATAATGCTGGCGTCAGCCCCGGTCAATTTTACGCTTAATTGAGCGACATCAGCCAGAAGTGTATCAAGGTCAAGCTGGCTGCCTGCTTGCAGGTTAATGTGGTGCAAGGCTATGACTTGCTCTAGTTGTTGGTTCGCGGTTGCGAGAAGCTTAGTATTTTGAATGGTATTGCCCAATTGATCAGCCAGGGGTTGCATTAAGGGAATATCCTCTTCGCCCAGCCGAAAAGCGGCATTTGCGGTACTTTGCAGAATAAGCGCTCCAACAGTGTGTTCCTGATTAGTGAGGGGTAAAATCATTTCTGAGCACGGATGAGATTCTGATTCAACCTCCAGGGTGATACTTGCTTGTTGTTGCTGAATGGTGCGGCCAACGGTGGACTTGTTATCAATTTTTAGGCGATAATTTTTTTGTAATTGGGGAGAACTGGTCTCACCAGCCATAGCTCGTAGTTCTGCCCACTCGTTGGTCTCGTCTACCAGAAAAATACCAACGTAAGCAAAATCAAAGTGATCCCGGATGAGGTTGACTAAAGCTTCGAGCAGGTCATCAATTTCTGTGATTGAACTGGTTGTGTTAGAAATGGCGGCGATTATTTCCAGTAACAGTTCCTGCCGATTTACATTCCGAGAGAGATTTTTTAATTCCTGTAGTACGTCTGACCACAGTTGCCCGGCAGGTTCCTCCTCTTCCTTCAGGCCGGGGAGCACAGCAGCCAATTGATTTAGTTGAGCTTGAATATGTGCTATTGTTCTGTTTTTTATGTCATTGGTGGTCATAATTTTTGATTTCCTTTGCGTTGGCGAGTCGGCAAGGGTAAATCATTATTTATTATTTCCTGATTCGCCATTAGGGGCTTGAATCTTCGTCTGCGCAGTAGATGGATCAATGTTAAGCGTAATACCACCTCGTGAGGCGCCCAGCACTTTACTTAATTCTGTAACGGTTGTTTTCATAATATCGTCCACATTGATGGAGTTTCTAATTTTACCGGCAATTTCTCTAATAATCTCTTCACGTTGGGCGCGTCTTTGAGATGCCTCTAACAAGCGCAAGTTTGCTAAGGCCACAATCATTTGTTGGGCAATGGTGTTGTAAAATCTCATTTGCTGCTTAGTGAAGGTTTTATTTTTAGTTTTGTAGGCTATCAACAAAAAGCCCAGTCGACTTTGATGGGTGGAGAGCGGTAGTACCAGTACAGATTTTATGTTGATTGAAATGAGTACTTCGCGTACCTGTTCGGTCAGGCGGGGATCGTTGTTGACATCTTCAATTAGAAGTGGCTCGTGGCGCGGAACTAATTGTTCAATAACCATCTCAGAAGATTTAAACCGAGTACCGTTGGGGAAAACCGGATCACCGGTAATGGTCCAGATGGCTTTTTGTTCTATTAATTGTTCAGCCCCGTTATCGTCTATATAAGTGTATATGGCGCTTGAGTCAATGCCCGATTGAACAATGGCATCCATAGCCACCTTGTAAACGGTTTCTTCATTGTCGGCAGAAAGTAGCTCTTGGGTTACTCTGTATAGCGTTTCGGTTTCGGAGAGGGCTTTCTGGGTTTGGGCAAAGAGGCGAGCATTGGCGATAGCATTGGCCAATTGGTCGGCCATTGTTTGCAGCAGGGTGATGTCCTCGTCAGAAAAGGCCCCCCGTTCCACACTTTGCACAGTGAGGGCTCCAATCACCTCATCTCGGCTGATGAGGGGCAAGGCCATTTCAGAGTGGGTGTCAGGCAGATAAGGATTTTGGAAGTGGACCGCCTCTTCGCCTACATCCAGGGCAATGCGGGCCTGGCGATGTTGGACACACCAGCCAATCATCGACCCGCCCCCGATTTTGAGGCGGTGTCCTTTTTCAAGC
Source organism: Anaerolineae bacterium (assembly GCA_034409055.1). Classification (GTDB taxonomy): domain Bacteria; phylum Chloroflexota; class Anaerolineae; order 4572-78; family J111; genus DAOUMU01. The sequence continues at coordinate 6,016 of DAOUMU010000065.1, read as the reverse complement.
TGGATGTGGCCGGCTTCACCGGTTCCGGCGCGCAGGACGGCCCACTGGCGAGGCTGGTCTACCAGGAACAGGCCGACGTAGTAGAAGTCAAATTGATCACGGATGAAGTTGACGGAGGTGTTGATGAGTTGATCAACATCGAGGATTGAGCTGGCTGCCTTGGAAACCTCGGCGGCTGTTTCCAGGAGGTTAGAGCGATATTGGGCTTCTTCCAGGAGTTGCCGGTTTTCCAGCCAGACAGTCAACTGGTCGGCAATGGCTTCCCCCATTTCTATGTCGCTTTGGGAGAAGATGTGTCCCTTTTCGGTAGCACTGGCACTTATCATACCTACTACTCTACCTCGTGTGACGAGGGGGATCACAAGCATCGCCTCCCGCTGGCTGGTAATCTCTTGATCATCTTTAGTCAGGGGATGAGAGTGAACGTCATCGATAATTAGTGGAGTTGGATTTTTAGCCATGTATTGAGCAATAGGGTCTTTGTCAACGGGAAAGATGAGGTCGATTTTAACCGGTTGACCCTGACTGTATAGCGCCTGAGCCTGGTGATAGTTACCGGTCTGGTTAAGAATAGTCAGCATGCCTTGGTCCAGGTTAAGCAGACGCAGATATTCCCCCAGAACAGTTTCAGCAGTGGTTTGCTGATCAGTGGCGGTAGCCAGGGCGTCGCTAAGGCGATAAAGCAATTGAGTTCTTTCCAGGGCTCGACGTGTTTCTTCAATTAATCGCTCACGCTCGGCCTCACGCTGTTTGCGATCAGTGATATCGTTGATAAGGCCGACCAGATAATCGGGTTTGCCATCATCTGCGGTCAGGGTTAGAGGGATTTTGCGGGTATAAAGCGTGCGCAAGTTACCCTCAGGGCCGGTAATTGGCTCTTCCGTTTCTTGCGTTTGGCCAGTTTCAAACATTTTTGTGTCTTGTGCCCAGAACCAATCCGCTTGTTCTTTGGGCAAATAATCGTAATCTGAGTGGCCAATTATCTTTTCTTCGGGCAAACCCAGCAGTTCTTCAAAAGCTTTATTGACAATCGTCCATCTGTGCTCTCGGTCTTTAATGAAGATGGGATCGGGAATCTCGTCAATGATGGCCTTCATAAAGGTTTGACTTTCATAAGCGCTTTCAAACAAACGAGCGTTTTCAATAGCGTTGGCAGCCTGCAAGGCGATGGAGTCTAATAACGAAATATCTTCTTGGCTAAAGCGACGACCGGGTTTATCGTCATAAACGGCTAAAAAGGCAATCACCTTGTTTCTGAGCAAAACCGGAACAATGACCAGGGCAGTACCGCGGTGGATTTTTAGATATTCCAGTTCCTGAGTGTTTACGTCTCCGGGTAAGTCATTGGTGTGGAAGATAATCTCTTCCTTGGTGACCAGAATTTGGGATAAGAGGGTGGAGTCGTCTAGAACAAAGCGCTGGCCTTGATTATTACGAAAGGATGAGTTTTTATCAACATAGTCGCTGATAATGTATACGTTTTTTCCCTTTTCAATTAGCATCAGGGTACATTCAACCACATGCAGGGCATTGGCTGTTTCAATAACCAGACTATCTGTGGCTTCTTGTAGATTAAGGGTGGCCCCAATTTTGGTGCCAATGCTATAAAGCATAGCCTGTTCCATCAGGCGACGTTGGGTCTGCTCAAACAATCGGGCGTTCTGAATGGCTGCGGCCAGTTGGTCAGCCATAATTTGAAGCGTGTCCACGTCTTCATCACTGAATGCGTCAGCTTCTACGCTTTGCACATCCAAAGCGCCGATCACGGTACCAAGAGCAGTCAGCGGTAGAGCCATTTCAGAGCGGGTGTCAGGCAGCAGAGGATTTTCAAAATGGACGGCATCCTGACCAACGTCCAGGGCGATACGTGGCTTGCCGGTGGCTGTGGTAAAGCCCACAATCGATTGACCGCCCACTTCCAGGCGATGCGGGCGCTCAACCATAATTTTGCCAACTTCACCGGTCGAGGCGCGTACGACAGCCCACTCCCGCACTTCGTCAACCAGAAAGATCGAGACGTGGTAGAAGCCAAATCGGTCTCGGATGAGATTGACCGTATTGTTAAGAACTTCATTCAAGTCGATGAGACTGGATACGGACTCGCCCACTGTAGCTACTGCTTTAAGTTGTTCGGCCCGACGTTGAGTTTGCTCCAATAGACTGCGGTTTTGAATGGTGATGGCAATCTGGTCAGCCATCGCCCGAGCCAGGTCAATCTCTCGTTGGGCGAATACTCTGGGCTCATTGAGCGCATCAGCGCCAATCCAGCCAATCGTTTCGCCTTGCACAATCATTGGCGCTTCCAGCAAAGCTGTTGTTATCGCTTCTAGGTTAAAGCTCTGAAATCCTGTCAGGCGGGAATCATTAGGTACGTCAGAGCTAATGAAAGGTTGACCGGAAAGCAGAATCTGTTGGTAAGGAATGTCTTCAGAAATGGGAAATCTTAACTTTGCTACATCTTGGAGTAAGCCGTTTTCCACATAGACCATCAACTGGCCATATTTTCTGTCGGACGTAAGCAAGGTAATCCCCCCCTGATCCAACCCCAGACTGTATAGAAATTCAAACAGCGCTTCTTCTAATACTTCTTGTAGGTCAGCGGCACCGGCCAACACTCTACCGGCCCGGTAGAGAGATTGTGTTTCGGCCAGGGCCATTTCAGTACGCTCAATTTGGTAAGCATTTTCAATGGCTAGTGTGGCCTGATTACACAGGGTGCGGTACAGGGCTAATTCTCGCTCGTTAAAGTTATGAGGGGTTCGATATTCAATAAAGATCATGCCGATGACATGACCACGGGCAACCAAGGGATTGACGACCAGACTGCGAGTGCCAAACTTTTGCAGAAACTCTCGTTCGTCCGTAGTTAAACGTTTGTCCGTTTTGATATCGCCAATTATTAGTGTTTCTTGGTTAGAAGCTACTTCAGTTAATACTGGATGATTTGTCAGGGGGAAGCGATAACCCTCCCCTTGACTTTTTAAGCCAGGGTCTACATCGCCAATAAATACAATCTGGCTGGCTTGGGGAACGTTGTTGGCGTCAAGCTCATCGCACATGTGCAAAACACAACGTTCTACGCCAGTAGTGGTCATGATGCCCTGGACAAAGACAGTATACACCTCATTGAGATTTTGAGCGCCAGCGAGCTGCCGACTGATGTCTAATGTCAAATGTGTTTCATCCAGGCTACTCTGAAGATCCTCAAGCTGGGCAGCCTTTTCCAGAGCAACGGTGATTTGGGAGGCTATATCTTTTAAAAGGGCTAAGTCTTGTTCATCAAAGCGATTGGGTTCAGGGTGAACATAGGAGATTGCCCCGCGTAATCGGTCGTAACCAACAATAATAGGAGAACAAATGGCGGAGCGAGTAGAAAGGGTTGGATCCTCGTATTCAATGGGGAGCCAGCGTTCGTCAGTATTCGTATCCGAGACCAGAGCTGACTGGCCGGTTTTGAGGCCCCAGGCATCCAGCCCCTCGGTCAAGATACGATGGACCAGAGTTTTCCGTTCGATGTCATCCAGGTTGTTTCGTTCAGGATAGGAGCTTTTGAAATAGATTTCGCCGGTATCGGCTAAAAGGTGGATTTCGCCGGAAGTGGCCCCCAGGTGCTCAGCCAGCCCGACGGCTATATCAGTAATGGAGTCCAACTCAAGGTCGGTGCTAAGAGCGACACTAATTTCGTGAAGCAAACTGACTCTATCATGCTCAGCAACGATCTGGACATGGGTTTGGACCTTTTCGATAGCTGAGGCTATCTGGTCGGCCAGAGTTTGTAGAGTAGAGAGATCATCTTGATCAAAAGCATTGACCTTAACGCTTTGCAGATCCAGTACGCCGACTAATCGGTTGTTGGCGATCATGGGGAGGGCCATTTCTGAACGAGTTTTGGGTAGCAGACGGGAGGCGAAATGAGCCGTTTCTTGACCGTTGTTTGCATTCGTTAATTCGGAAGGATAGGATAAATAAGACTTGCGGTTTTGGCAGACCCAGGCTATGGCAGATTGTCCGTCAACTGCTAGCCGGTATCCATCTTTTTTCATTTTTCGGCTGGCCTTACCGGCAGCCTCATCAAGTACCGCCCATTGGCCCGAGTTATCAATCAAGAATATACTGACGTGATACAATCCAAAGCAGGTTTTGATTATTTTGACAACCTGCTTGTTGAGGGTTCTAAGATCAGGATCAGAAGAGATAACTCGACTTATCCGGGTGCTGGCTTCTAATTGAATAGAGCGACGCTGAAGTTGATGGTTAGCCCTGGTCAAGACCTGGGTAAGTTCCTCTACACGCGCTTCTAGTTGGTTTGCCACCTGTTGAGTTTGTTTGCTCATTGTCTTAAATCCAGGCCAAAAGTGCAACTGAAAGTTTTAAATTGTGTTGTAACTACTAGCTTTGGTAACCTAAGTCCCAAACTGTGTCTCCCTGTAAAATGGCAATGATTTGATCGGGAAATTTGTCAGGGTCTATGGGTTTACCCAGGAAACCATCGAACCCGGCGTTTTTGGCTTTTTCCATAGAGGCCGGATTGGCATCGGCCGTAACGGCTACCACGCGGGTGTCGGCAAAGCGAGGATCACTGCGTAGCTTGGTCAGGGCATCGTAGCCGTCCTCATAAGGTAGATGAATGTCCATCAGAACCAGGTCGACTCGTGGCATTGTGTCGGCAAATTCCAGTACCTGCCAGCCTGATGCCTTCCACTCATAGCGACGTACACCAATAAAGGCTAATAGCCGGGCGATGAGTACCAGGTTTTGCAGATTATCTTCTACAACCAGCACGTAAGCGTCTTTGGGATCAATTGCTTTTTTTTGCGTTGATTCTATAGTTGTACTTGTCATTAGAATTTGCCTTTCAAAAAGTTTTCAATTTGTCCGGGTAGATCGTCAACATCGATCGGTTTCGAAATATAGCCATCACAGCCTGCTCGAATAACATGTTCCCGATCCTTCTTCATTACATTGGCAGTCATGGCTATAATCGGGATATGGGCTGTTTTGTTATCTTTTTTGAGTGTATCGGTAACTTGATAGCCGTCAATGTCCGGTAGGTTGATGTCGGTAATAACAATATCCGGTGTATTTTCTTGAGCTTTGGCTAATCCTTCTTGACCGGTTCCGGCTCCAATTACCTCATAACCTTCTATTTCCAAAACACGTTTTACCAGAGTCATATTATCGAAATTGTCTTCAATATAAAGAACTTTGACTTTGCCCATGGAGACCTCCTTGTATGCATAGAGTTTGTTAATCGTAGCTTGGTATGGCCTTAAGGTCATATGCTCTTCCACATTAAAATGTATCGCACTTCATCTCTTTTGCCCCGTACTTTGAAGGGCAGAGGAAAAATTTTGTTCAGTTACCAGATTCTGTGAATTTTTATCTTCAGCCACCAGTATTTCAGTGGCAATATCTTTTAATTTCGCAGTAGGGAAGGGTTTGGTGAGATAACCATTTACTTTAAGCTGCGCCGCTTCATTTTGAACTTCTTGCGAGCCAAAGGCAGTCATCACAATCACACTAATATCAGGATGCAAGGATCGAGCGACTTCTACCAGGGTAAAGCCACTAATCCCAGGCATCTTTAGATCGGTGATCAGTAGATCATAGTTGTTATAGGTGAGCTTGGTCAATGCTTCTTCACCAGAGGATGCACCATCAACATGGCACACGATCTCAGACTCCTGGAGTCCTTGTTTTAGAAAAAAAACAAGGGTTGGCTCATCATCCACAATTAAAATACGTTTTGGCCTGCTGGGTTGATTTAGCATAGGTAATTCCCTTTATGATGAACGACCTTAAAAATAGCACAGCTTGTTTGCGATCTCCTATGCTTTAATATAACACAAAATGAATTAAGGTGTGGTTACAGGATGGTTACAATTATTCCTTTGGACTTTGGACAAAGTCAAATAGCTCGGTAATGACCGAGTAGAAAAAAGTAGCTTAAAAATTGAATAATTGGGCCGGATTTCAGACCGCTACAGGCACTTTTTGGCCTTTTTTGGGCTTTTTG
>DAOUMU010000064.1:0-7878 GCA_034409055.1 Anaerolineae bacterium | reverse complement strand
GAAACGCATGGGTAATCCTCCTGAATTTTAAGGTTGATCCCCATGTTCGCTCAATTTTGCTCTTCAGTCAATCCATTTTGCTTATCAAAACCTTGTTATTATGTCTAGTTATCGCAAAAGTCGAGTTATATTGTACCGCATATTAAGGCAGGTATCAAGCAGTAACACTCAAGGAGGTTATGCCTATGGAGAATAGCCCTTACAAAAAATATTCGTCAAGAAAAATATTCAAAATCTAAAATTCTAACAGAGAGGTGCAGACTAATGAAGTACAAAACTATTGTAACAGGTTTAACCATTCTCATAATTTTGCTTGTGAGTGTGGGAATAGCTACGGCCCAAGAACCGGAACCGAACGGCAACATCAACCTCCAGGCCAGTGTGAGTACGGCTTTCACCTACCAGGGCCGTCTGACCGACGCTAGCGGTAACCCGATCGACGGTAGCGTTAACCTGGTCTTCCAGCTCTGGGACGACGCCACGGCTGGGAGCCAGGTAGGGAGCGACATTACGAAGAACAACCTGTCTGTGAAGGACGGTCTGTTCACCGTCAAACTGGACGTACCCCAAGATGCCTTCAACGGCCAGGCCCTTTGGCTGCGCATCCAGGTCAACGGCCAGTGGCTCTCGCCTCGTCAGGAACTGTTGCCGGTGCCCTATGCGCTCGGTCTCAAGCCGGGGGCGGTGATTAACAGTTCTATTTACAATACGCCTGTCCTGCAAGTGGAGAACACTGATAGCTCAGCAGGGGGTGGTTCTGCCATAGCTGCCATTAATGCCAGCAACAATACTTGGCGTCCAGCCATTTATGGTGAGAACACCGGTGCCAGTGCTGGCGTATATGGGCGTAGCGACGGCTGGCACGCCACCGTTGGCTATCAAGCCAGCAGCGACTCATCCTTTGCTGGCGTATGGGGGCATAACGCGGGGGCCGGCCATGGTGTCTATGGTGACGCCCAGGGTTACGGTAGCCGCGGTGTTTATGGGAAATCCTCAGACAACGAGTGGGGTTTCGGCATCTACGGCGAGGCCCTGGGAACTCATAGCGTGGGGGTTCTCGGCGTAGGCGCGACAGGTGTCCTCGCTCAAACCAACGACGAGGGTGGCACAGCCCTCTGGGCCGTCGCTGATGCGGGATATGGTACAGGTATCTACGCTGAAGGTGGTCATAGCAGCGGCTATGCTGCTGATTTTAAGGGAAATGTGCAAATACGGAGTCGCAGCACAGGTGCAACAGTCATAGAATTGGGTGAAGGGCTTGACTATGCCGAAGGTTTTGACGTTTCGGATGAGAGCGAGATCAGCCCTGGAACGGTGTTGGTCATAGACTCCACTAGCCCTGGTGAGCTAACCGTAAGCGATAAACCATATGATCGCAAGGTTGCCGGGATTGTGGCCGGAGCCAAAGAACTGGGCTCTGCTGTGCGTCTCGGGCCAGGTCAGTTTGACTATGACGTCGCCCTGGCAGGACGGGTGTATTGCAATGTAGATGCAATATACGGCTCTATTGAACCCGGAGATCTTTTGACCACATCGCCAACCTCGGGTTATGCTATGAAAGTCTCAGACTACACAAAAGCCCAGGGAGCAATATTGGGAAAGGCTATGGAAAAACTAGAACAGGGTAAAAAGGGACAGATATTGGTCCTGGTGACCTTACAATAGGCAGGAGATATTGATTATGAAAAACTTGATAATTGCAATTCTGATTGCTTGCCTGGCGATTATGGGGTCGACATTACCAACTCGGGCACAGGCCCCAATTGAGTTGGCTACGAAGGACGAAGCACTGACTATAGCGAAAAACTGGATCACTCTAATTATCCAAAAAAAAGGAACTTGGGGTGATGCCGAGACCGCTGAGGTGGATGACTGCCAGGAATTCAAGCATAACGAGCAAATCCTCGGCTATTTCTGCCCCGTGAAACCCAGAGGGTTCATCGTGATTTCTTTATACAAGGTTCTAGCCCCGGTCAAGGCCTATTCCGCAGTCAGTGATCTGGACCCTGAGTCTGATGAAGGAATGTCTGACTTGATAAAAGAGAGTATGGAGCGTGTCCTCGACCGCATCGAACAGAGTACCGGTTTAATCGAGACAACCTCGATCGAAGATCTGGAGAATGTCCTTGAAATCGACTACAGACGATCCTGGCAGGAATTGGAAAGTAACGTAGAAATATTCAAAGAGGGGATCGAGACCGGCGGGTTGGAGATGAACTATCAAGAAGGCCAAGTGTTGCTGAGTACGGCTTGGGATCAAGACCCTCCTTATAACAATGATTGCCCTTGGATGAATTGCAGTAATTCAAACGGTCGAGCGATTGTAGGGTGTGTGGCTACAGCGGGGGCACAGATTATGCGGTATTGGAACTGGCCTCCCTATGGGCAAGGCAGTCCATACAGTGACACTTACGACTGGCCTAACATGCGCAATACCATCACAACGTCCGCTCCCCAGGTCCAAATCGACGCCGTTGCAGAGTTAAGCCACGAGGTGGGGCAGGCAGTGGGAATGGATTATGGCTGTAATGAGTCGTCGGCCAACACCTACGATATGGAGGACGTGTACGAAAACCACTACCGCTACTCAACTGCTTGCACTAAAGAGGATCGAGACGACTACAGCGGGGTGGCGTGGTTCAATCGTATGAAAGCCCAATTCAACGTAAACCGGCCCATACACTACAGGGTAGTAAACCATTCCATCGTGGCCGATGGGTGGCAGGAAATCGGCAGCACGCCCATTCGGCAATATCACATGAATTACGGGTGGGCCAACAGTGACACTGCCTGGTATACGTTGGATGCCTTATATTTGGGTGACCCAGACGAAGAATACATGCTCGAAAGCATCTACCCGGCCCAAGCTCTGGGGAGTTGGATAGCAGGTACTTACAGCAGACAGTCATTCCCCTATCGCTATTTTGACCAGGACGCTACAGGCAGCAGTGCCACTTTTGAGGCAGGGCAGTATTTACAATTCCTGCCGGGGATTACAGTAACCGGCACCGATACTTCTGGCCAGACCATTCGCATCAAAGGCTCAAGTTCTGCCAACACCCGACTCTTCGCCAGGGGGGATATATCAATAGGAATCCGTATTTATAATGGTGCTATGAAACTGACTAACAATGGCAGTATCACCATTCCCTAATGATCGTGAATGATCGTGAGGTATGACTATGAACAAACGACAGTTACTTACAGTGATAGGCAGTTTGGTGGCCATGTGGCTGCTGATTGCTGGAACCCTGGCCGCATCATCGGTCGACTTCAATCTTGGCCGGTATGTCATAGCCGGTGGGGGTGGCTATTCCTCATCGACTGACTACACCCTGGCCAGCACCACCGGTCAGCCGGATGCTGGGGTACTGATGAGTGGGGGTAATTACATCCTGGCCGGCGGCTTTTGGGGTGTTGGCGCTCCGGCCGGGAGTTCCGGAGCTAATGATGTCTATCTGCCGGTTCTGCTCAAAGGGAGTTAGCGGCAATATGAAGGAGGTGATACGAGACAACGACTAACAAGAGACAAAAAGACGAAAAGCCAAGGACAAAAAAATCAAAATCATCGTATAAGATCCAAAACGGTAAAATTACGGCCTTCACCTGGACCATCACCGACGAGTCGTGGACCAAGCTCCAGGCGGCGATGCCTCCAGAGGCGCTGCCGGAGTCTGGTGGGGTGACTTTTGCTACCTGCGCAGCGGTCCTGGCGATCGGTGGTCTGCTCATCTTGGGCGGCTTTGGTCTGGTGTTGTTGCGCCGGCGTTTGTCCCAATAGGCATAAACAGAAGTAGGGGTTGACTCTTTGCGCTCAGTTCAGCCAACTGGCGCAAGGCCACCCCCTGCGCTAAAGCGACAGAATGGTCTGAACAGCCGCAGCAATGAGGAGGATGCAGCATCAGTAAATTCAATTTTGCTCTAGCTGGACCACAGTCCAACGGCCAAAATGCGGACTGTGGTCCGCTCGGAGCCTAAAAATTGGATCTACTGGGACTATTAGCAATCAACGATACTCCCCCGCAATGAGCTAACAATGACTTGATTGCATTTCTGGTCTCATTCTTAACGCAAATTAAAATTTTCACAAGGCGCGTATCCTCATTTTTGTGTTCCGGACTCTATTATGGGGAAACTGTAGGGACACAGATGAAAAAAATCTGGCATGCTGTCTTTTTGTTGGTCTTTCTGGGGGGGCTTTTTTTACCTGCGCGCTCTGCTCGCGCCGCCGCCTCGCTGGAACTGTACGGTACTTTCCAGGCGATGGGCCTCATCGTGACCGTGGCTGATACCGACGACCCCGACCAGGATGCAACGGCCACAGTTGAATATCGCCTCAGCGGCAGTGGGCCATATCGGCAGGGCTATCCACTCTCACGCATCGAGAATACCCGTTTTGTGGGCAGCCTTTTCTGGCTGAAACCTGGTACGTCCTACGACGTGCGTGTTACCTTCAGCGACCCCGACGGCGGTCCACTGAATGGCACAACTGTGGCCGGCACCGTTGCCACCCGCCCTGAGATAACCATTCCCGCCCCGAGTAACTCCTATTACGTCAGTCCCTCTGGCAGTGGCCTCACCTGCAGCCAGTTCTCTCCTTGTTCGTTAGCCGGGGGGTTGAGTCAAGCTCAGACCGGAGACGAGGTTGTGCTGCGTGGCGGCGTCTACTATCAAGGGAAAATCGACCTTCTCCATTCCGGCACAGCGGGCGCCCCCATCCTCATCCGGAGCTATCCCGGCGAGACAGCGGTGTTGGACGGCGGTGACCCGGCCACCTTCTCCTGGACAGCTCAAGGCGGCGGCGTCTACCACACCACCGTCAACGCCGCCGACACCCACCTGGTCATGGCCAACGGCCAGCGGCTTTTCCCGTATGAGAATCTGACCAATCTGCAAAACCTGAGTCGCGACAACACCCCCGGTTTTTATACCAGCGGCACCACGCTCTACGTTCACCTGGCCGGAGATGCCGACCCCAACAGTGCCACAATGGTGGTATCCCGTTACAACTATGCCTTCACCGTTGAGCAGAACCACATCTATTTTTTGGATTTGACCTTCCGTCATTACGGGCAGGGCTCTTATGCCAAAGCCATTTACTTCAACAACGCCAGCGACAACCTGATCCAGAACTGCACCTTTATCAGCAACGATTTGGGCATTGGCCTCAAGCGCGAGTCCCACCGCAACGTTATCCAGGACAGCGAGTTCTACGACACCATTTTCGACTGGCCCTGGGCAGATATAAAAGAGGTAGGGCGTTTGGAAGACGGGGGCGTCAGATTCTACGACCCGACCACCGGTCGCGGCAACGTCATCCGCCGCAACACCTTCCACGACGATTTCGACGGCTTTGGTGTCTGTCCGTCGAGCACGGCTGCCCTGACCAACGAGACTGATGTCTACGACAACCTGGGCTACAATTTAGGCGACGACGGATTCGAGACCGACGGACAGTGCAGCAACGTGCGTATCTGGGGCAACACCTTCCACGACGTGCTGGTGGGCATCTCGCTGGCCCCCGTCTACGACGGCCCGGTGTACGCCCTCCGCAACCTGATTTACCGGACCGGGGTGGGTAACAATAGCTATCCCGGTACGCCTTTCAAATTCAACAGCGGGTACCCCCCATCAGGCCCGATGTATCTCTTTCACAACACCTCCGACGCGGCCCTGCCAGGCAACGATGGCCTGGATATCAAGTCGCCCGGTTCGTGGGAAATGATCTACGCCCGCAACAACATTTGGTCCGGCACCGACTATGCCTTGAGCAACGCCAACCCCGGCCAGCCCCTTGACCTGGATTATGACAATTTGTACACCACCCTCGCTGGTGAACTGGCCTGGTGGTCCGGACTGCCCGACCGTCATCTCAACACACTGGCCGAGTTCCAGGCGGCCACGGGCCAGGAGCTTCACGGTTTCAATGTCGAGCCGGGCTTCACTCATGCTACTGGCGGCGACTACACGCTGGAGGCCGCGAGCGACTTAATCGACGCCGGTGTCATTATCCCCGGCATTAACGATGACTATCACGGCGCTGCCCCGGATATTGGTGCTTACGAGTTTGCCTCGTTCTTAAAACTCTACGGCACATCGGCTGATCGGGCCATCCACCTGAGTTGGACAGTCAATACTACCTTACCCACAACCGGTACCTGGCGCATTATCTACGACCCCCCAAACGGTGACCAACCTTCCCCCAGCACCGGCATCAGCAGTCCCACCCGCGCCTACACGCTGACCAACCTGACCAACTACATCTGGTACACCATCACGCTCAATGCGATGCTGGACGACACACCCTGGTTGACCGACACGGTGCGTGTGATGCCCTCCGATCACTTAATTTATTTACCGATTGTATTAAAAAGAAATTGAGAGGGTGCCATAATGAAAATTCACAAGTTTTTTGACACATTGATTGTACTTCTATTATCGGGGGCGTTGATATGTCTTATCGTCCCATTGCGTATCAATGCTCAGGGTGGCGACATCCCGGTTCCATCCGAGGAGAAAGCGACGGTTGAGGTATCTACGCAGTCCCAGGTAGGCAGTCAGGCCGGGGCGCCGATCATCATTGACCATACTTGCACCGATTTGAGCAAGATTCCCGATTACTGGCTGGAAGAGGCCAAGAAACTGGCCATTCACTATGCCCATACGTCGCACGGGGGACAGATTGTTTCAGGTATTGAAAAGCTCGAGCAGGTGGAACCAAAGTACAGTTACCACAGATTCACCGCTAGCTCGAGCCCTCCCACATCGCTGCCTTGTGGAACTGGCCAGCTTTGTATGTACGACGGCAACCCGCCTGAAACATATATCACTCCAGAGGATTATTGGAGTACGCCGGCCGGCAGAGACCGGACGCGAGCTGTCGCTAATACAGGTTTATTCGACTACTCGATGTGGTCGTGGTGTGGACAGCAGTCGAGTAATTCTGAAGCAGTGGTTAACGACTATCTGAGTACAATATCTCAATTTGAAACAGACTATCCTGATATGCGCTTCATTCTTATGACCGGCCACACCGATGGCGGCAGCACCACCCTTGAGCGTAACAACAACATGGTCAGACAATATGCTATAGATAACAAGATGGTCTTGTTTGATTTTGCAGATATTGAAACCTACGACCCGCTGGGTGGAGGTCCTTACGTCAACAACGGCGAGGGCACCTGCACCTGGTGTGCCGATTTTTGCGACAATCACCCGGAGTTCTGTACCGACTTGCCTGGCTCTTGTGCACATTCAGCCAGTCTTGAGGACAGTACGTTGTTCTGTAAGCTCAAAGGAAATGCCTTCTGGTGGATGATGGCCCGGCTGGCCGGTTGGGACGGAGATGTAACTGAGTTGGTCACGGCTCAGAAAACAGCTTCTACCTCAGCGCCAACAAACGGACAGAGACTTACCTACACTGTGGTTATCCAAAGTCTTACCCCCCTATCCCCTACGGCCCAGCTTACCGACGAGGTACCCCCTGGTTTGTCCTATCTGTCCGATACCTTAACGGCGACGACAGGCGTCGTGACCGATACCGGTGCCCCCACCTTGCGTTGGTCGGGTGTGCTGTCGCCTACCCCGGTTGTCACCGTTACCTACGTCGTTACCGTGAGTACACCGATAACTACACCGTTGGTCATTAGCAACATAGCCCTTGTCAATGTGCCAGGTAGCAAGACTGTCTCCAGCACAGCCGTTATTGTTGTCAACGCCGAAATGGTCCACCTGCCCTTAATATTAAAGCAGTAGGCCTCTTAGGGCCATCACATCGACAAAAAATTGTCGATCTTACTTTGTAAACAATTTTGCTAGAGACCAATTTACGATTTACGACACTGGCCCTGTGGGTTTTGGATTTACGATTAGCTCTGG
>DAOUMU010000063.1:0-20453 GCA_034409055.1 Anaerolineae bacterium | reverse complement strand
CGGGTCGAGGATGAGTTCTCCGAGAGGGTGGAATGGAACCCGCAGATCGACGGGAGCTACGGCCCCCACAATGTGTCTGCCGAGGCCGAGTTGGTGTTTGAGGGTCAAACCCTTAGTTCCGACCGGGACAGTAATGACCAGCTCATCTGTGGTCCCGTGGTGTCGGCCCGGTGCACAATGACAAGCGGCCCAGATGGCCACGGTAACACCTTGATCAACTTGGGAGCTATTGATGAAGACGGGCACTCAGTGCCCATAGAAGCCTGGAAATCGGAAAGTAGTTTCGACTTAGGCCAGGTTTCAGCAGGTTCCCCCGACTTATTGCCGCTACAGATAAGATTTCCCAAGAGTATTGGCAAACACTGGGCGCAATTCGAGGTCTTGGTTGGGGGCCACTGGCTGGGTGGTCAGGCTTGCCGCATTGAACACATAATCGACAATCCCCCCACCGGCCAATACCAGGATTTCATCGGGGCAGTGCCCTTTGGATCCTTTACTCCTTACCTTGAACCCGGTAAAGAATACTTCGACGGCACCCGCTCCCTGATGTTCAACGTCGAATTCATCACCGAGGCCGGGCAGGGTGACCTGGTCTTCCGCTTCAACGGTCAGGAGGTCTCCGACGTAACCGCCAGCATTTTCAACGATGATACCTTCCGCCAGGTCGAGACCAATGGCGGTCGGGCAGCGACCACCCTGGATGACGGCGTGACCAAATTGATCGCCTATCGCTACGGTGTTGAACAAGCCAGAATTTTCCAGACTTTCACCCCGGGAGACATCCGCTGGATCCACCCGCTGGATCAGCCCTTTGAATACAAGTATGAGTTTGAGCTTGAACTCCACGGCCCGGCTAATACCACCGATTTGCTGGTCTATGGTGATAAGCGCAGCCAGATCCGCTACAACCAAAACGGGATCGCCGTGGTGGCATTGACCTTCACCGAACCGGGTTTGGTGGCCATATACCCAGCAGCCGGAACCAACGAAGTCGAGTGGACGACGGTGGAGGCCGTCAGCTACCCAATCTCTACCACGGAAACCGTTCGCTACGACTTCGCTGAAACAGAGCTATATCACTATCGGCTGGCCGATGCCACCGGTCAGGTGGTTGCTGGTCCGTCGGCCAGCTCGCACATCGAGTTCAACGCCGAGCCCGGAATGAACTACTACGCTCAACTGGCTTACCCGGCCACTTCTCTCTTCGTCGGCCTGTATGACGATATGAAGTTTCAGCATCCCGACTACTGGACGATGCCGATTGACGGCCGCTTAGAGCACGATTTCGAGTTCCACCTGGACTACCATCGCCTGGACGACCCTGATCTGGGCAACGATCACATTCGAGGCGATGTGGTAATAGATGCGCTTTACTTGACCAACGGTACCACCTCGGTTGCCCAGCAGTTCCCTTACGGCCGCCACGATGGAGCCCTGGCCGGGGTGAAGATCGTCGGGATCCCCAACGTGAGTATGGTGGCCTTTTGCCAGCGACCGGGGATGCACGAAGTGGTCTACTGGGGCGGTTGGGAAAACGAGTCCTACTACCTGCCCGAACGAAGCTGGCTCTTTGATGAAGAATTCTATAACGAGTGGACCGAGGATCAGCGGGGTGACTGCATCGATGCTGCTCAGCGGGTCAATATGGAACTGGCCCGCCAGGGTCTACGCACCGATCACACCTATCGCCACCACGGTGAGCTGAGCCAGGGCTACCAAATGGCCCAACAGCACATCTGGTCACCTTACAATCTGGTTGGGATGCGCCCGCCTCACATCGGCAAGTTCTTGAAACCCGGCACGGTTTTGACCTACTATGAAGATCCCGCAGATACCCTGTTCTGGGCTTGGAATCTGGAAAATGGTGGCCTGGGCGATGGGATCGGTGAACCTGAACTGCAAGAGTATGTAGACTCGCTGGGAACCGTGGTATATGGTGATCAAACCGGCATTCACCCCCCTGAAGAATTATAACCATAGAGACGGTGTCAAGTGAGGGGCGGATCAGTTTCGGTCCGCCCTTAATACTAGAAGCAAAGATAAGGTAATGAAGCAACTCACTGTTGGCACACGTTTTGGCACGTCTATTAGGTTACATTGTTAACAATCAAATGATGGTCGCCTCTCCACTACGGACAGGTGGCGAGGAGGTAAATAATGACTTTGATACTAACCGCACTGACTCGCCCATTCCATCTATACTGGTGGCAATGGGGCCAAATATTGGGAGTGACTCTGCCGGCTCTTTTCTACTCCTTGGGCGTTGAGCAGCCCTTGTTGTGGGCCTTGGCGGCTCATTGCTTTGTAGACTTTACAGCCCAATCTAACGACACCGCCGCTGGTAAGGCGCAAGGTAACTGGCAGGTGCTAGCTTACCATTCCTTTATCTCTGGTGGCTATCCTGGCCTTGTTGTCGGTGGATTGGCGGGCTTGGTTATATCAGTTGCCATCCACTTCCTGGTGGATATGACTAACAAGTTTGGCTTAGAGGGGCCAACGGGTTCAGCCCTCGACCAGGCCGCTCACATTATTACCCTGACCGCTATCTGGTGGCTACTGTAGCTTTTTGGCACTGATGATCCGTCTGGGCGAGTTGACCTAGCCGCACGCCGTGAATGCCAAACCGGCCAGAGTTGGACTTTGCAACAGCCATACTACGAATCGAAAGGTAAGCATAAGACGCTGGGGACATACGAGTAGGAGCAAAAGGTGATTGCTGGATTGCGAAATATGTGGTACGCTAAAAATGCTGGGAAAAGAACAAATTTTCCACTTGCTCCAGAGAAGCTTGGTCATACCTGTTCTAGTGAGTGATCGCGATTTGACTTTCGGTTCATCATTGTGTTTCTCTTTCTCCGCCTAACCATCGCTGCACACCTTCCACGTGAGGGCTAACACGCGCTTCACGGTGAGCGGGTGGTACTGATCAGGATGCACGGTCCTCGTGACCTGTGGGTTAGACACGCAGGGGGTGTATTCAGCCCAGCGGAAGCGGTTCACTCGTGTAAGTCAAAAAAACAGGAAGGCCATATGCGTGTCACATCACCCAACGACAGGCTATCCAGACGGATAGCGCTTCTCAAAAATGTGCCCCTTTTTGCCGAACTAACAGCAGAAGACCTGGCGACCTTGATCAACGATTTTCAGTTGAAACGATATGACGCGGACGAGGTCATCTTCCACCAAGGAGAAAGCAGCCGCGAGTTGTACGTTATCCTGATAGGTAAAGTGCGGATATTCAAGACCTCCCCCTCCGGCGACGAAACGTCGCTGCAAGTCTTCTCTACTCACGACATCATTGGCGAACTTGCTTCTATCGACGATCGGCCTCGCTCGGCCACGGCCAAGGCCATTATCCCCTCCGACTTATTGGTTATGACGCCGGATAGATTCCTGCACCATGTCCGAACCAAACCCGATTTGGCCCTCTCAATGACCAGGCTGCTCGCCAGAAAATTGCGCTGGACCGCGGCCTATGCCGAAGCGGTGGTTCAGTATGATTGCGCTGGACGTCTATTGTACATTTTATTGCGGTACAACGAGCAGTTCGGCGAGGAAGAAGAAGCGGGAAAACGGTATGTGCTGGACCTGTCTATGAACCAGACCGATCTGGCTTCGCTGGTCGGCGCTCGCCGGGAGTGGGTCAATCGTTTGTTGCAGGATTGGCGCAAGCGGGGGTTGATTGAATTCAACGCCGGCAAACTCACCATCCTCGATTTACCCCGGGTAGAGGCCGAGCGGGATAGCCGCATTGAGGCTTGTCTGGACGGGTGGTAAGGTGGCTGGAATAACCGGGGGGGCATCATGGACAGATTGACTCACGTTGTGAGGTCACCGGGCTATACCTGTGGCCACGTCCCTTGAACGGGACTCCAGGAGTAGGGTGAGGTATTTTTCTCACCCCAGGAGGGAGGATACCAATGAATACGCACACGCAATATTTAACCCCAAATCAGCCACAAACAAAGCAACGACTGCGCCGGCTGGGGCAATGCTTGTTGGCTTGCCTCTTTGCTGCAATGGGGCTGCTGCTTGTTTTTCTCACCGTATCTCCTGTCCATGCTGACGGCCCCATTAATTTGGACCCTGTAGCCATCTGGTTTCAGCTTGAGACTGCCTACTGTGTTCCCAGCGGGGGGAACATAGAACCTAGTCCTTATGTTCAAGTTGCTAAGGGGCCTCACATGGCTTGGGGAGACATAGACGGCGATGGCGATCTTGATTTAGCCACTAATTGTGAAGATTCTGTCAACGTCTACACCTACTCCAGGAAAACCGGGACGTTGCAGACCACTCCATTGTGGAAACTTGATCAGGAATGCACACACCCTGCCTGGGGAGACGTGGAGGGCGATGGTGATTTGGATTTGGCCGTGCAGTGTTACGATCCCGGTCCACCAAGAGTTTATGATCGACCAGAAGTCTATTTGAATGTGCGGGGGACCCTGGAGCCTGATCCGGTCCCCTGGGACCCTATTGAGCCAGGGGAAGGCCCGCTTGCCTGGGGGGATATGGATGGCAATGGTTACCTCGACCTGGCCGTTGGCCAGGTCGTTTACACCAACACCGGGGGGGTCTTACAGAATGACTGGGCGTGGCAGGCTAGTGACAACCACCCGGTCTTCAGTGTAGTCTGGGGAGATATGGATAACGATGGTGATCTTGATTTAGCGGTGGGGGAGGGTGATACCGAGGTTTATAAAAATGAGGCAGGATTATTGCAAAACTCTCCGGTATTTACAAAGCATGAAGATGCAACTACTTTGGTCTGGGGGGATGTGAATGGCGATGGCTACCCGGAACTAGCAGGTGGGAATGTCTGGTGGGATCCGATTTGGTACCATGGAAATATTACAGGGACGCTGACACAAACTAAGACTTGGGTTTCCACTGACGGGCAATTGTCCTTAAGTCTGGCCTGGGGTGACGTGGATATGGATGGCGATCTGGACCTGGCAGAAGGAACGAGTTCTGACGGGTCAGACAGAATCTACTTAAATGAAAGCGGCGTATTATCGAATACTGCTGCCTGGGAGTCGGATTATACCCAGCGCGTCTATGATCTCGAATGGATCGATCTGGATGGCGATAGAGACCTGGACCTCGTCGTCGCCGCCATGAATAATATGCCAAGAGTTCATATCAACGAAAATAAGCCATTGTCCAGTACCCCCCCCCTAACAGAGGCCCCGGGAGCGGTTACCAGCATAGCCTGGGGAGATATGGACGGTGATGGTGACCTTGACCTGGCGGCGGGGAGAGGCTGGGCAGGCGCCCTTGAGAACCAGATATATGAGAATGTGGGGGGGAACTTACAGCTCACCACCTGGACCTCGGGCAACACAGTTGACACTCGGAGCGTAGCCTGGGGGGATGTGGACGGCGATGGCGATCTGGACCTGGCCGTGGGTAACGTAGCTGCTCCGAACGAACTTTTTCTGAACGATGGTGGAAATGTGCAAACCACGCCAGTGTGGACCTCGGGCAACACAGTTGACACTCGAAGCGTGGCCTGGGGAGATGTCGATGGCGATGGCGATCTGGACCTGGCCGTGGGTAACGTAGCTGCTCCGCACGAACTTTTTCTGGACGAGCGCGGCACGTTACAGAACACACCCGTCTGGACGGATACGGCAGATGATCCAACCTATAGTGTAGCCTGGGGGGATATGGACGGCGATGGTGATCTTGACCTGGCGGCCGGGATTGAGGGACCAAACAAGATTTATCTAAACGAGAATGGCCAATTACAAACCACAGCTATTTGGACTTCAAACGAGGTTGACGGGACCTTTAGCGTAGCCTGGGGCGATATGAATGGTGATGGTAAGCTGGATCTGGCCGCCGCTGGAAACCGGGATACGCCAAATATGGTCTATTTGAATACGGGGAGCACCTTACAAACTACCGCGAGCTGGATTTCACCAGACTCTGATGTCACATTCAGTATAGCCTGGGGAGATATGGACGGTGACGGTGACCTTGACCTGGCGGCGGGGAATGCCGGTGGCTGGCATGGAGCCGCAATTGATCCGAGCAGAATTTATGTGAATACAGGAAATACTTTAGAAACCTCGTGGAGTTCCCCTGAAGCAATAAATACCCTGAGTGTGGCCTGGGGGGATGTGGATGGCGATGGCGATCTTGACCTGGCCACTGGAAATGAATGGGATCAAGATGCTTTGAGCCCCGGTGATACCAGACTCTATCTGAACGGGGGATCTGGACCCGCTCCGTATAGCGGTCAACACGCGCCTGTCCTGGCTCTTAGCAGTAATCCGGTACCGACATTTAATGGCCAGTCAACCGCGCTGGCCCCGGCCAATTTTTATGCCGTGCCTGGCATTCGGGGCTCGGGCCAGATTCCCTTCACCTATACCCTGTTTCACCCCACCGGTGATTTAATTGGCAGGGTTCGGGCCTTCTACTCGCCTAATGGTGGGGGGCACTGGTATCCTGCCGTAGCCACCGGCGACACCCTTACCCAAAACCTGACCACCGGACCTTATCCAACCGCTACAGTTATCAACACCCATGTCTACTCCTGGGATGTTGCTGCCAGTGGCTTTTTTGGCCAGAGCGATAACGTTGTCTTTCGCTTGGAGGCCTACCCAATTTCCTGTTGCGATAACATAATGGGGACCTATCGTTTTACCAACACCATCCCCGGTCCCTACCAGTGGCCCTACGCCTCGGCCACCACCTTCCCCTTCCGGGTGCGGGGCACGCAGATTCGGGTGGTCGATGAAGCCGATGATCCTATGCCAAATGCGTTGGTCTACCGCCTGCCGGCGGGGCAGGAAACAGCAGGGTTTCCACTGCCGGCAGCCGACAGTGAGCCCTTCCGGACCGATGCCAACGGCTTCCTACAAGGCCGGGGCCAGGTTAATATCGGCGACCGGCTGTTAGCCCTGGCTCCGGTTCCCTTGCCGCCCGAAATCAGCGAGCGCTACAGCAACACCCTGCGGCTGTACTACACCAACGGCACCCCCACCAAGACTGGCCTGGATGCCTTTACCGTAACCGAGCCGGGCGTACAGGAATTGGAGGTCTCGGCGGAGCACCCACTGCTACTGTTCGACCTGGATTTGACCCTGGAGTGGGATGCCCATAACGATCCCGCCTTCTTGCAGCAGTTGGAATTTGACCTGAAGAAAGCCTCGGCGCACTTGTATGACTTCAGCGATGGCCAGGTGGCCCTGGGGGATGTGTTCGTGGGCCAAAACGCCGATGGCTGGGACTACGCCCATCTGGTGGTCCACAGCTCCAATCGCTTCCGACCCTATGCCTTCATCGGCGGCATTGTGCTGACCGATACGGTTGATCCCGACAATGCCAGTTTTACTTACGCGCCGGCCCAGGTGCATATGGGGGCTGAATGGAACCGGTACGGCATTCCCGGCCAGGGCATCGGGGTCGACTGGCCGCTGATCTTGGCCCACGAGTTAAGCCACTACTTCTTCTACCTTGAAGATACCTACTTCGGTTTACAGGACGACCTTTTGATTACCATTAGTTCTTGCATCGGCAGTGCTATGGGCGATGTCTACGCGGTCGATAACACCGAGTTCATCGGTGACGATAGCCATTGGGATAGCAACTGTAACTTGACCCTGGCCGAGCAGGATTTTCATCGTGACGAATGGGGTCGGCTGGATTTGTGGTATGACTGGCTCCAACCCCCCACCATCACCAACACCGGACCCAGCCGCATGCCTTACGACTTGACCACGGTCACGGTGTTCGACCCGGTCACTCCCACTAATCCGCTGCTCGATCCCCTCTTCTTCCTGGACTACGCCAATGGCAAGGTCAGCACCGCCGAAGCCCAGGCCTTCCTGCTACGGGATGGCGATGGCGATCTCAGCGCCTACGAGTTTGCCTATGATCTGGGCAGCCCGGTGGGCGGACAAAATCGGTTGCGAGCCCGGGGGGCCAATCCCGGCGACCGGCTCTGTATCTTTGACCGGGGCCGGTTTCAATTTGGCTGTGAAGTGATTGAGGCCGGCGACGAACAGATCAAAATGAAAAAAGACGAAAGTTGGAACCCTTTCATCCAGGTCACGCCGGTCAACTCGACCACCTTTGAGCTCCAAGTGGAGGCCGTGCCCGCAGGCTTAACGCTGAGGGCTCGTCTTTACCCTGAATTTGGCCAGGCCTTTGCTGAAGTCAGCCTGACCGAGACCAGCAGCGGGGTCTACGAAGGCACGCTGAATTTGGACTTTGCCGTCCTCAACGGCCATATCCAGCTCTGGGTTGACAGCGACGTAGCCGGGGAAGACAACCCCCGGCGGGAGGCCATCGTGGCCTATGCCATTAGTGGCAATCCAGGAAATGCCAGAGGGCCAGGAAATGCCAGAGGGCCAGGAAATGCCAGGGGACCGGGAAATGCCAGGGGACCGAGCGCGATAAGAGGTAATGCCCCGGTCGTCTCGCCCGATGGCCAGATGATTTTGTATACCGATGCCACGGTCACTTTCGACGAGGGCCAGTTCTACACCATCCAGCAGATGGTCGGCCTGCCGGAGTTACCCCGGGACAAAATCCCGGTCAGTCCTGGCTACCGCTTGGTGGCCACGGCCAGTGCGCCGGCACTGGAAGGCTCGGTCAGTTTTCAATATTTGGAGAGTAATGTGCTCCTGGCCCAAGCCGAGGAGAGTGAACTGGGCATTCACTTCTGGCATGAGGCCAGCGGCCAGTGGCGCGCCCTGGACACCTTGCTTGACCCCTACTTTAACACCGCCGTGACCCGCAGCCAGGGGCCGGGGGTGTATGCTCTGTTGGCGGGAGTGACCATCCCACAGGTCGATACGGTTGTCCCCTCGGCGGCAACCAACGAGGTGACCAATACGCTGGTCATTAGCGGCGGCTACTTCCTGCAGCCGGTCAGCGTGGCCCTGGTCGGGCCAACCGCCACTTACACCCTGCCCCTGGTGTCGGTTAGTCCCTACTCCATCACGGCTGTCGTCAGCCAGGGTGTGCAAGCCCGAGAATATCAGGTGGTTGTGGCAAACCTGAACCAGCCGGGGGGACCGGCCATCTCGTCCCCACCGGGGGTGTTCGCCCTGTTCGACCCGGCCGAGGCCTGTTTCTACGATTTCTTTGAGAGTGGCACCGGCAAGTGGCAGCGGGACGGTGATTGGGCCATTGCCATCCTCCCCAGTGGCGAGCGGGCTATGACCGACAGTCCGGCGGGGACCTATAACAACGCCATTCCGCCTGCGGTCACCCAGACCACCACCATCACCTCGTCGGCCTTCAGCTTGATCAGTTGTACCAACCCCGTGCTGGTCTTTAACCACGATTATGTGATTGACAACCGGTCGCCAAGCCAGGATGTAGGGCGGGTGGAGATCTCGGCCGACGACGGTACGACCTGGACCGAGCTGGCGAGCTACAGTGGGGGGGGTGCTTTCGGCCTGGGGACGCAGGACGTGGAGGCCCCGGAGTGGACGGAGGTGGCTTGGAAGGAAGTGATGATCGACCTGCGCCCCTATACCGGGACAGTGCGCCTGCGCCTCAATCTGGAGGTTGACCAGTTTGGAGCAGACAAAGGCTGGGTACTCGACAATGTTCGGGTTCAGTCGGGAGCACGCAGTGGTGATCTGTTCCTGCCCATCATCTTGAAAGAAGAATGAGGCGGCCATGCGCTTGCGGGCACGTGGGGATGCCTGGTTATAACCTCCTCAAGGTTCAACTTCTGCTCCTTCGTCCTGCTGCTCCTCTATCCCACGGCCACCAGCCAATACCTGGCCCGCCTCGGCCACAATCTCGCGGTTGATCGCCACCCGCTCCAGAAAGGATTGGCGCACGGTCGGGTCGGTGATTTTGTTGGCCCGCGCCAAAACCAGATTGTAGGCCGACTTTAAGGCGGCCTGGGCACGTTCTTGTTGCCCCGTTACCGCCAAGACTTGATAGCAGATGAAATAGTCTCGTTGAGGAAACTCTGGACCTTCGTCACCACATTCTTCAAGGATGGCTAAGGTTTGCTCGGTGTAACTCAAGGCTTCTTCCGTATTGCCGGCTGCCAAAGTCGTAGCGGCCAGGATAGCCAAGTCATCTATTGTTCTTAAACGCAGGTCCAAATCCCGTCGCAACCTTAGAGCTGCTTGAGCCCGTTTTTGTGCCTGTGCCAAATTACCCACTTGTAAGCTGACAGTACTCAGATAACTGAGAAAAAATGACACCTGATGCTCATTATCAAGGGTTTGCACGATGGCTAAACCATCAGTGAGTAGCTTTTCAGCTAATTCCAATTGTCCTTGATCCCTTACAACCAGACCCAAATTAGATAAAAGATATCCTCGCCCTTCCTCATCACCAATTTCCTGTGCTAATTGTAGGCCTCGTTGTAAGTAGGTTCGGGCAGTAGACAAATCACCTAATTCCTGATACAGAGTACCCAGGTAATTTAAAACATTGATCTCATCCCATTGATTGTTAGTGGCCTGCAGGATAGTCAGTGCTGAGAATAGATTTTCTTGGGCTTGAGCATAATCCCCTAAGTCAACGGTAACGATTCCTATGCTGTATAGACTTTTTCCCTCCCCAACATGGTCACCAATTGTCTGCCGGACTTCCAAAGCTCGTTGGAAATAGGTCAGGGCTTCGGCCAGATTACGCTGGTAATAAGCCGTTACGCCTAAACTGTTGAGCGCTTCAGCCTCACCAGATAGGTTACTATGTTGGCGACTCAAGGTTAAAGCCTGCTGGTAGGCGCTCTTGGCCTGGTCAAACTCTCCTTGCTGGCGGTAGGTCGTTCCTAAGCCGTTTGAGGCATCAATGAGTACTTTTAATTCTTCGTCAGTGTGATGTTCTTTGTCTTCGAACAAAACCAGGGCCTGTTGGTACCAATCTCTGGCCCGCTCATAGTCGCCCGGCTGGCGGGCAATTAAGCCAAGTTGGGCCAGGGCCCGGGCCTCGTTCACGACAGGCCCCTTCTCCCGGCTGGCGGCTAAAGCCCGTTCAACTGCGGCTTGGGCATCGGGGTAGTTCGCAATGGCCTCGTAGTAGCGTCCCCACAGAGAAGCCACCTCAAAAACAGGCGCAGCCGGGTTAGCCTCTAATTGCTCCAGACTGGCTCGCTCTTCCTCGCGCCGACCCAAGATATGCAAAATTTCTAACTGCTCCTTGCGCCACTCCCAGCGTTCCGCCAGGGTCAGAGCCTGAGCATAGTAGTACAGGGCGGTTTCGTTGGCATATTCCCGTTGGGTCTTACGGGCAGCCCGCCCCAGGTAGATCATGCTTTTATCCCGCACCCCGGCCTGGCTGTAGTGGAGGGCCAATTGTTCCACCGCCTCCGGCTGCAGTCTTTCGGTGGCTTCAGCGACGGCCAGATGGAGCCGGCGTTGTTGCTCTTCCAGCAGAGTTTTGTAGACCACCTCCCGAGTGATGTCATGCTTAAAAATGTACCGCAATTGGGGGAAAGGTCGCTCTAAACGGATGAATTCATACCCAGTCACAAATTCCAGTTGTTCAAGTAGTTCGTCCTTGTCCAGCTCAATCGGGTGGGCCTGGGCTAACAGCTCAACGTCGAAGATGCGGCCAATGACACTGGCTACTTTCAGGGTTAATTTATGGTCTTCCGGCAGATGATCCAGACGCGACAGGACCAGGCCGTGGAGCGAGCCGGATAGGCCCAGATCGGCGATGTCCAGGGGCAGAGCGGGGTTCAGGATCAGTTGCCCGGCCTCGTCCTGGGTCAAACAATGGGCCGCCCTGAGTTTGGTCACAATGGGTTCGGCCAAGGTCCACTTGCCATTCGGTTGCTGTTCCAGATGACTCGCGTCGCGCAGCGCCTCAACCAACTGTTCAACATAGAAGGGATTGCCCTGGGCTTCGACCTGAATTAAGTTCAGCAACAGCGCCGAGAGCTGGCCCTGCAAGCAATGGGCGGCCAAGGCGGCCACGCCGGAGGTCGACAACTCCCTCAGATCCAACTGATGATAGTTAGCCATTCGGTCCAAGTCGAGCAAGATGGGCGAATAGTCGGCCAGGGACGGACGGTGGACAATCATCAAGACAACCGGGGTCTGGGTAATGATCCGGGCCAGGGCCAAAAGCAGCCCTTGAGAAGCTTCATCAAACCAGTGGACATCTTCAAATAGTAGCAGTAGGGGTTGGTCTTTGGCCCAGCTTTGAATTAACTCCACCGCCAGGGTGTAGAGGGCTTCCTGGCGTAAGCGGGGGTCAAATATGGCGGTCGTCGTATTGTCGGGGATAGGCAGACCCAGCAGGTCACCCAGCAGCGGGAGGCGGATGAGCCAGTCCGGATTCATTCCCTCTATGATCGTCTTGACCTGGCCAATGTGTTGACTGGCTAGAACAACCGGGTCTTCGCCTGGATCGTCAACCAAGACAAACAGGGCTCGAAATATCTGGCGCCAGGGATGATAGGGGATATTCTGGCTGGTGCTCTGGCAGAACCCACTCACCACCCGCCAACCAAGATGCAAAGCTCGATCGGCAAACGTTGAGGCCAGGTGACTCTTGCCAATGCCGGCCACCCCGGTCATACGGACAAGCTGGCCCTCACCGTCAACCGCCTGGCCCAGGATTTGCGCCAACCGGGCTAATTCATCCTCCCGGCCAACCAAAGGATAGTCATAGAGGTGGAGTGGCTTTTGCGCGCCAGCTTGGCGTCGCCCCAACACCATTGAGACTTCCACAGGTTCGGCCTTACCTTTAACTTTGATCGGCCCCCTATATTCCAGGTGGTGCGTCTGGGCCACCGCGTCGGCCACCTCCTGGCTGACCAGGATCTGCCCGGGGGCGGCCTTAGCCATTAACCGAGCCGCCAGGTTGACCTCGTTGCTAATGACCCCATAGGTCTGCCGTTGCATGCTGCCATAGGCACCGGTGCGCATCTGGCCCCGGGTTAGGCCGATTTGAACGTAGCGGCCCACCGTTGATACAAGTGAAAGTGCCTGTAAATCCACCGCTACCGCCACCGCCCGATCCGGGTCGTCGTCGTGAGCCAGTGGCGCGCCAAAAGCCGCGTAAATATAGCTACCCTTGTCACCGATGGTCAACTGGATCAGATGGCCTTCGTAGCGGGCCAGCACCCGCTGTACCCAGCGGACATAATCGTTAAGCTTTTGTCCTGCAGTCTCGTCACCATCATAATCAAGCTCACCAAATTTCAGGAACAGGGCCACGGCCGGGCGCATTTCAGCCTGAAAGTGGCCCTGTCCAGCCATCAAGCGTTCGTAGACCGGCCTCAGCAGCCAGGGTCGAACCTGAGCCTCGTTCAAGGCCGCCGGGGGCAGCGGTGACCAGGGGGTGGGGTCGACCGACTCGGACAGACCGTCTATAACGGCAAAATGCTCGCCAGTTTCTGCTTTCAAGCGCCATTCAGTCACGGCCACTTTGCCTTCAAGCTGAGCGATGGCTGCCGGAGCCAGGACCACCTCTCCTTTTTGGGCTTGTTTTTCGGCAGCGGCCATTTGCTGCATGGTTGTGCCGGCCAGGGTATCAAGGTATTGGATCTGCGGGTCGCCTACCAGAAACCGGCGGGCCGGGCCGGTAGCGATCGCCACCTTGATGGCCAGAGAGATCGTGCCAACAGGCTGAAGATCAATTGAGGCGAACGACTTCATCACCTGTTGCATGGCTATGCCGCAGGCGGTGGCTCGCAGGCCAGCCTGTTCGTCGGGCAGTTCAGGATCGGCATCAAACCAACAAGTGACGGCATCGCCCACAAAGCCGATGGCGCTGCCGCGGTACCGGTGGACTTCAGAAATCAAGGCCTCGTAGACCCTATTTAATTGACCGATAATCTCCTGGGCCGCCTGCCTGGGACCCAGGGCTTTGACCAAGGCCTCGGTTAGAGGAGTGAATCCAGAAATATCGGCAGACAAGGCTGCACCACCGGTTCGGTCTGGTAAATCTTCACCTCTGGCCATAGTCTGCCGACGGTCCATAGGAATGTAGACACTCAATAAATCATCCATTCTCCATTTCTTATTGTTAAATAGCAAATTCTACTGACTGACATATACATTATATCACCGCAGGTGGTAATTGTCAGTGGTATAATATAACCGTTTGGGGACAAGCAAAACAGGGCTTTTCTGCCAGTATGGGCAAGCGGAGTCGAGGCTTCAGCCGGCCTTACGAACTCTACATACGGTCGAATGTAAGGGCTCAAGCCGTCCTCGGTCACTAAATCAACAGGATGTTCAGGAACGTGGCTCAATTCCTCGGGCAAGCCAAACCACTTAAGACCAAATTGTTAAATTTTTGTTCTGAGATCTACGGTCAAGAACTATCAGAGAAGAATATCCGGTCCCTTGTTGGACCGGATTGATACGCTTCGCGCGTGGAAGTACCCCATGTCGCTTTTGAGAAGTTGAGCAGCAAGCGTACCGGCGAATCCAGTGCCACGGTTCGTGAGTGAATCGAGGCGGCTCGGGCCATCCAGGGGACTCGCTTTGAAGGCATGAGTTTGCAGATCAACGCCGATAGTGCGAAAACCTGTGCAGCTTTACTACCTCCCTGTGGGATGGGCCCGGCCGAGATTCGCCAGCCTGTGCCTTTTGGGTATTCTGTCTCCTGGATGAGACTGGCGCCAATACCCACAGGGCACAGTCCGGTCAAAGCGGCGAGGACTTCACCCGAATTGGATGAGCTATTGTTAACAGTATAACTTGACATAATAAAGAAAGAATTATATAAATTCCTACGTAACTGCCTAACCATAGCCTGTCAAACATTGAGCATATCGGTTATTGGTCATTGGTAATTTTAACTAATCTCCAATTACTAATAACCAATTAAAGTGCCATCTCTGGCCCCAGGTGGTTACATTCCTACAATCTAACGATCGAACAAATAAGGAGGATAGCCATGATCATCGGAATTCTGAAGGAAATCAAAATTGCAGAAAATCGGGTGTGTATGACCCCTGCCGGCGTGGAAGTCTTGAAACAGAATGGACACACATTGTTAGTCGAAAAAGATGCCGGTATCGGTAGCGGATTTGAAAATGCCGACTATGTCGCCCACGGTGGGGAGATTGTGGAGACGCCCGCAGAAATTTATGAGCGGGCCGACATGGTGATGCACGTTAAAGAGCCCCAACCGTCTGAATACAAGCTTATTCGCAAAGATCAGATTATATTCACCTATCTCCATTTGGCAGCGTTGGAAGAACTGACGCAGGAACTGATCAAGAGCAACTCCATCTGCATTGCCTATGAAACCATTCAGAAAGCGGATGGGTCCCTGCCGCTGCTGACCCCGATGAGTGAAGTTGCCGGCCGGATGGCCACCCAGCAGGGGGCCAAATACCTGGAAATGGCCCAGGGAGGACACGGTGTTTTATTGGGTGGCGTGCCGGGCGTGGACCCTGGTACGGTCGTAATTATCGGCGGTGGTGTGGTCGGAATTAATGCCGCCAAGATGGCCTGCGGGCTAGGGGCGAAGGTATATGTTCTCGACAAGGACCTGGATCGGCTGCGGTATCTGTCAGATGTGATGCCGAGCAATTGTTTCCCCCTGATGTCCAGCCCGGCGATGATCCGGAAGTTGGTTAAGGAGGCTGATGTCGTCATCGGGGCCGTCCTGGTTGCGGGGGCCAAGGCTCCCAAACTGGTCACCCGCAATATGTTGAAGACAATGAAGAAGGGAGCCGTCCTGGTCGATGTAGCCATCGACCAGGGCGGATGTTTCGAAACCTCAAAACCCACCACGCATACCGACCCGATTTTTACGGTGGCTGGTGTGGTCCATTATTGCGTGGCCAATATGCCCGGCGCAGTAGCTAAAACCTCCACCATTGCCTTAACCAACGCTACGCTGCCCTATACCGTAGAGATTGCCAATAAAGGTTGGAAACGCGCGATGCAGGAAAATGATGAAATTAAGCCAGGCGCCAACATTGTCAATGGCAAGGTCACTTATAAGGCCGTGGCAGAAGCCTTCGGTCTTGCATACACCCCGATCGATGAGTTTTTGATGTAAGGATGAGGCAGAGAGGAAAAAGACAATGATCGTCGGTATTTTGAAGGAAACCAAAGTTGGAGAGAATCGGGTGGCCATGACCCCGGAAGGCGTAGAGGTTTTGAAACACCAGGGGCATACGGTCCTGGTTGAATCAAGTGCCGGGACCGGCAGTGGCTTCGAGGCTAGTGGCTATGCCGAACACGGGGCTGAAATCGTGGCCACGCCTCAAGAAATTTTTGACCGGTCGGATATGATTCTTCGGGTGAAAGAACCCCAGCCATCTGAGTATGAACTGCTCCGGGAAGATCAAATCTATTTTGCTTACCTTCATCTGGCCGCCTCGGAAGATGTGACCCAAATGCTGATTGAACGTGGAACTGTCAGTATTGCTTATGAGACAATCCAAAGAGCAGATGGTTCTCTGCCCTTGCTCATTCCGATGAGTGAAGTGGCCGGACAAATGGCGATTCAGGAAGCGGCCAAGTACCTTGAAATGGCCCAGGGAGGAGATGGCGTGCTCCTTGGCGGAGTGCCCGGCGTAGACCCTGGCATTATCGTCATTCTTGGTGGTGGCGTGGTTGGTCTCAATGCTGCCAAAAGGGCTTGTGGATTGGGCGCGAAGGTGTATATCCTCGATATCAATCTGGATCGCTTGCGTTATCTGAGTGATGTTATGCCTGAAAACTGCTTTACAATGATGTCCAGTCCGGCAACCGTTCGAAATCTCGTCAAAAAAGCTGATGTAGTCGTCGGCGCAGTGCTTATTCCAGGCAGCAGGACCCCCAAATTGGTGACCCGCAACATGTTGAAAACCATGAAAAAGGGGGCAGTCTTGATAGATGTTTCCATCGACCAAGGCGGATGTTTTGCAACCTCGAGAGAGACAACGCATGCTAATCCAACTTATGTGATTGATGGGATCGTGCATTATGCCGTAAGCAATATGCCAGGAGCGGTTCCTAAAACTTCAACCATGGCCTTGACGAATGCCACCTTGCCTTATGCCCTGCAAATTGCTGACAAAGGCTGGAAACGGGCGATGAAAGAAAATCCCGAGGTCAAACGCGGGGCCAACGTAGTCAAGGGCAAAGTAACTTATAAGGGTGTCGCCGACGCTTTTGACCTTGAGTACACCGCAATTGACGAACTCTTGTAATACAAAGTTGTCGTTGACTAACCTAACTGTTGCGCAATCAAGCGCAAGATGTTTCTTGGCAAATAAAAATTGAACTTTTTGGGGCCCCTTTCCAATGGCTTAGCTATTCTGATGAAATGCTAAAATGTGGTAAAATAGTTCCAGAGAATGATGAAAAAGGTCACAGTGCCTCGTGGATTATTCAACTCTGAATGATGAAAGCTTGATCCTGCTAATTACTCGGGCCAAACAGGATGCCCTAAGTGAACTGTACAATCGATATAACCGTCTCGTCTTTAGCCTGGCCTTAAATGTTGTGGGAGACCGGGCCACTGCCGAAGAGATTACCCTCGACGTGTTCACTCGCATTTGGGAAAAGGCGGGAACATACCGGGCTGACCAGGCTAAAGTGACTACCTGGCTGACCAGCATAACCCGCAACCACTCAATAAGCATGTTGCGTCGGCGTAGCTCTCGACCAGAGCACCACAGTGTGAGTTGGACCGATATGTTCACCGAGGCTGTTCCTGACGAAAGTGACCCAGAGACGATCACCGAGCTGGCGCTACAGCGCGCAAATGTCCAGGCTGCCGTAGCCCAATTGCCCGCAGATCAGCGGCAGGCCCTGGCTTTGGCTTTCTTCAAAGGATACACACATCGCCAGATTGCCGACCAGCTTGGCCAACCTCTGGGAACGGTTAAAACCAGAATCCGCCTGGCGATGCAAAAGCTGCGTCAGATGTTGGAAGATGAACAGATAGCTGTCAAATAAATCCAAGAGGTTTCGCACTGCGTATAGTATTTTAGGGAAAGTGTAATGAGGTCTTTTGATGTCTAGCGATGAACACGTCCTGGAATTATTGCCTGGCTACGCTCTGGACTGCCTGGATGAGGATGAGACCATTTTTGTGTCCGAACATTTGGCGGTTTGTGCCGATTGTCGAGCTGAATTGCTTGCCTATCAAGCGACTGTTAATCAGCTCGCCCTGACCGGACCCGACACCACTCCCCCACCGGGTCTGAAAGATCGGCTGATGGACCGTATTCAGTCAGCGCAGTCCACTCCGCTCTCCCAACCTCGGCCGTTGTGGTGGCAGTTACCAGGAATTTTTATGAGACGTGCTACGCCCGTGTGGGGCGTGGCCAGTTTGGTACTGATACTGGCTTTAGTCATTGGCAATCTGTGGCTATGGCAGCGACTCAATCAAATAGAAGCCGGCCAAGCACCGGCAGAGATCATGCAAACTGTTGCTCTAAACGGCACCGACGTGGTCCCGGATGCCAGTGGTCTCCTTGTCATTAGCCTTGATGGCCAGCATGGCACTTTAGTGGTCGAGCGGCTGCCCACCCTGGATAAGACACAACAGTACCAACTATGGCTTATCAAGGATGGACAGCGGGACAGTGGCGCGGTTTTCTCGGTTAATCAAGACGGTTACGGTTCGGTCTGGATTTCTTCTCCAAAACCGTTCTCCGACTATTCTGCCTTTGGCATCACAATTGAGCCGGCCGGAGGCAGTCCCGGTCCCACCGGCGATAAAGTCCTGGGCGGTTCCCTCTAACCGAGTCTGTAGCGCCGTTAGCAAGAGCCTATCTCTGATATGGGGATAGGCTTTTTTCGTGTCCTCTCCAAAAGTAAGGGCGAGGCAAGTCGGAGCATAGCTTGTTTGCTTCGGCTATCACCAATCCGACTTGTCTCGCCCCTGGTACCCACAAATTTGAAGGGGATATCTTTTTTCTTTAAATTTTCCCCCTTTTTATACATCCAAATGTTGTCTTTTTGCGTATCTTCTATCGGAAGGGTCAATGTGGACCTGGTATCTTACCGCCGGCGAACTTAATAATTAACTTTCTCTATCAACGCTAAATAAGGAGATTAGCAAAATGTATAACCTTCGAAAACTGTTTGTTGTAAGCTGGACTATGTTAATGCTTTTGGCTTTGTCCCCCTTGGCCCTGGCTCAAATGACACCTGGTGTGACCGTGAGCGACCAAGCAATCGCGAATAACAAAGTGACGATCGAGACCGTTGTCAGCGATGGCCCTGGCTGGCTGGTCATCCATGCCCAACAAGAGGGCAAACCCGGCCCCATTCTTGGTTTCAGCCCGGTTACCGCAGGGGAGAATAGTAACGTAGTGGTGGAGATCGATGCGACCGGTGCGACCGGCACGCTATACGCTATGCTCCACACCGATGCCGGTCAAGAAGGTACGTGGGAATTCCCCAACGGCCCCGATGTGCCGGTGAAAGTAGGTGATCAAGTTGTCACGCCTCCCTTTAAAGTTACGGCTGGGGTTGGGGTGGCCGACCAACCGATTCAGAACGGCAAAGTTACTGTTGCTAAGGTCTTCAGTGATGGTCCCGGCTGGATGGTGATCCATGCTCAGCAAGAGGGAAAACCTGGGCCGATTCTCGGTTTCAGCCCGGTTACTGTCGGTGAGAACAGCGACGTAACGGTAGAAATCAATCCGAATGAGGCCACTGAAACGCTCTATGCCATGTTACACACCGACGCGGGTCAGGAGGGCATATGGGAATTCCCCAACGGTCCCGACGCACCGGTTAAGGCAGGTGATCAGGTGATTACTCCTCCCTTCAACATTACCGGTGGTCTGGAACCAGCCACTTTACCTGATACGGGTGGGGTAGTCATCCCCTGGACCAGTCTGCTGCTATTGGTAATTGGTGGACTCACTTTGGCTGGTGGTTTTGGCCTGTTCTTCGTTCGGCGTTTTCGGTAAGAATTACATACTGCAGTGCCTGGATTTCTCATCCGGAGAATTTTGGCACGATGGTCTTAGATTAAAGCACGGGCGGAGTCTATCGACTCCGCCCTTTCCGTACATTTATTACCCCTCTTGACAAACCCAAAGAGTTGTGATAAACCAAGCTGACAACAACGATATCACCAGCCCTTATGTAGAAAAAATTAAAATGCAGCAAATCTTAGCAGACGTACCCCACAATTAGCACATCAATATAACCAACACCATTATCTGGGGGAGATAAATCGAGGAGTCAGGCCCATGCAAGTCAAACAAATACTGGAAACCTGTCTTTACGTGGATGATCTGGCAGCAACCGGAACATTCTACACCCGGGTGTTGAGTCTGGAACCCTTTTCCAGGGTTGAAGGCCGGCATGTCTTTTTCCGCTGTGGGCAGGGAGGCTTCCTTTTATTTTGAATGTTAAGTTTTCATATTTCAGGAGATGGCCTGTGGAAGGTTTTCGGCACGTTGTGCCTGTTGACTCAACGTTCGCTTAAATTTTGTCAATAAAATCAAATTCTGTTATACCTCTGGTTATGAAAAACGAGAGACGAACAGAACCGTATATAGAGCGGGTAGATGATCTACCCGTATTGTTTGGACT
>DAOUMU010000062.1:0-16175 GCA_034409055.1 Anaerolineae bacterium | reverse complement strand
CCCCTGACCACCGACCACCGACCACCGACCCCTGACCCCTGACCCCTGTCTACTGTCTACTGACTAACCCTAAACAACCCCCCATCGCCTCTGCCAAACACCTCCGGGAAGTACATCTCCTCGGCGTGGGTGGGAATGACCCGGTATTCGCCGGGCAGGGAGGCGCGAATGGAATAGGTGTACTCGTAGGTACCCCTGGGCAGAAAGGTAGCAAACAGGACGGCCTTTTCGTCCCGCAACTCGGCGTGAGAGAAGTACCACCAGCCGTAGCCCCAGCCCCAGGGATTGCGCCGGTCGGTACGGGTTAACTTTGGCTGCTGGCCGACCACGCTGGTGGTGGCCAGGCTGGTGTCGATGCCCTCGGTCCCGGCCGGGAAGGGGTCTTCCACCACCACGTAGTGCAGGTCGTTGGGTGCAATCAGAGTCAGCTTGACCTCGATAACGTCGCCCACCTGGGCCTCGGAGATGGGCCGGCCGGCTTCATCATCCACCAGGCGGTACTGGCGAGAGACGATGATGCCCCGGTTGAGGGCTTTGACCTCCTCCACCGGCTTGAAGTAGGTCAGGTAGGCGGCGTAGTAGAGCCGGCCGGGACTACCGGAGACATCGCCGCCGACGGGATCGCGCTCGACGGCCAGGCGATTGACCGCATCGGCTAACAGGTCACCTACTTCAACCCGTAGCCTGGTGGTTTCATCGATATTGTCCTGGTCCACCGTGCCTTCGCCCAGGCCCTCGCCGTTGAGCGAGACGTACCAGGCATAGTTCCCCTCCAGCTCGCCCGTGGCCACCATCCAATCGGTCAGGCCGATGATGGCCCAGGCCGTCTCCTGGGTCGTCTCCCAGTGACCGCCGTTTTCGCGGATGCTCATCAGCCAGCGCACAGCATTGGGCAGGATGGGGTTATCCGGCTGGATCCGGGACAGGGCGGCAATGACGATAGCCGTGCTGCGGGTATCGGTGTTCATGGCAAAGTAATCCACCCGGGCCTCTTCCCAGTGAGCGCCCGTAGCACTGACAATGGCCCCACTGGTGATGTCGTCCAGCAGGGTGTCGATCTGCCTGGCCTGGTCATCCAGAAGGTGAATGGCCATAGCCAGGTAGGCCCGGCCAAAGATATCCAGCTTCTGCCGGGTATTGAACAGGGCGATGTTCCGGCCCAGGTCCCCCGCTCCGGCCTCGGCCAGGGCGTAGAGAATAAATGCCTGCCGGTTGGCTTTCCAGGCCACGTCCACATCTTTGGGCGCAATCAGGCTGGCCCGCAGATACTCAACCGCGTTATTAACAACTTCCTGGTCCACGGCAAAGTCGGCCCGGCGGGCTTCGACCAAACCGAGCAGGACGTAAGCGGTCAGGAAAGGATCGCTGTCATCCAGGATCCACCAGCCCCAACCGCCGTCGAAATGCTGCTGGCTGTAGAGGCGCTGCAAACCCACGCTGACCAGGCCGGGTAGTTTTTCTGCCAGCTCGGGATTGTCCAACTTGAGTTGCTCATAAGCCCGGAAGGTGAACACGTTGGGCAAGAAGCGGCTGACCGTCTGCTCGGTACATTCGTAGAGAAAATGCTCCAGGTAATCCAGGCCATCCCGCATTCCCGCGGCCAGGCTGGGATCGATGTTAACGGTCAGATCCCCCTGGGTGGGGTCGAAGCTGACCGGCAGGGCAATGCCCTCGGTGCGGGTGCCATCTTCGGCCAAAATACCGACGGTGGCCACCGTTTCCGGGGTACTGAAACGATAGATGGGCAGGTCAAAAGTGAGGGCGTCCCCGTATTCCGCCGATTTAGCCCCCATCGTCAGCCTGGTCGTCGCCACATCGGTGGCCGTCACCTGGTATTCCACTTTCACCCGTTCGCCCGCTTCGACCGTCAAGTTGGCCTCGTCCAGGGGTTCAACCGTTAAGCCTTCCGCCTCGAAGCGGGTTTCCACTTCAAGCGCCTGATTGGTGTTGTTCTGGACGATCATGCCCATACGGGCCTCATCGCCCACCACAAAGAAACGCGGAGCCACCGGACGCACCAGCAGGGGCTTGGTACTGACGATTTCGACCGTGCCTTCACCGACCCGGGTATCGGCCCCGGTCACCCCTTTGCCGGTCAAGGTCCAGGTGGTCAGGTTGTCGGGCAGGTCCGCCTCGACGATACCCTGACCGTCTTCGTCGGTCACAAAATCGGCGATCCACAGGGCCGTATCCTTAAATTCACCCCGGATGACGCCAAACCCCTCGTCAAAGCCGCCGCCACCGCCCTTGGCCTCGGGGGCCACGGTCAGGTTGATACGGTCGATGGCCAGGGTCAGGCCGCCGGCCGTCTGCACCCCCAGGCCCCGATTGCGCCAGAAGGTGCTCATCAACTGGCCGGGCGTTTCCGGGGCCAGGGATAACACCGCCTTGTCCACCAGGGCCAGCGACAGTTCGGCCTTGACCGGCTGGCCTTTGGCGTTGGTCACACTGACCCGGTACTCGGCCGTTTCGCCCGGTTGATACTTCTCCTCGGCCGGCTTGTTGGGAGTCAGGCTGATCTGCAGCTCCTTCTCGGCGGTGTTGATGGGCAGGCTGGCGTAGCCCACCTTAAAGCTGGGTAAGATACTGGTCTCATCCACACCTTTAATCACCGTCACCGAAAGGTACATATTGGGAATCATCTCCTCGGTGATGGGGATCTTGATTTGCTCGCTATTGGTTGCCAGGTCGGTCACAAAATGTTCGTAAATGTGACCCCGTTCCAGGGTGACCAGGGCCTTGACCGTGCCGCTGTAGGGGTGGGGGATGAGGATGGTGGCGGTATCGCCGACGTTGTACTCCCGCTGGTCGGCCACCAGTTCAATCCGGTCGTTGTTTTCCTGGCGCCAGTTGACGAATCTGCGGCCACTGACCCACATAAAGGTGGAGGAGTGGACGTCGTTGCCGGCCTGGTCGGTGGCCGTGGCCGAGATTTTGAAGATGCCGCCCTTCTCCGGGGTGAAACGAGCCACTGCCCGGCCGTCGGCGTCGCTGGTGACGGTGGTGGTGAACACCGGCACGTCTTCCACCACGCTCTCCCAATAGAAGGAGCCGTCCTCATACTGGCGTTGGACGCTATACCAGTTGTGCTCGGAGAAGACCAGTTCCACCTCCTGGTCCGCCACCGGTTGGCTGTCCCAATCCACGACCAGGACATTCATCTGGCTCTCTTCATCCACCCGGCCCACATACCGCTCCGGGCGCAGGCCGACGTAAACCAGCCCCTTGTGAACAATGGCCTCGGCCTGGCTGGCTACTTCCTGATTGTTCAGGTCGGTCACCACCACGTCAAAGGTAAAGCGCTGGCTGGCTATCTTATCGGCAATATCGGCCTCGACCTCGAAGGTGAAGCGGCCCCTGGCATCGGTCACCCCTTCCCCTTCGGCAATTTGCTCGCCAAAACCGCTGATGTAATTATCGAAGTTGCGGCGGCTAAAATCGTAATCGGTAAAGTCATAAAAACCTTTACCCTGGTAGCGGAAGAAGTAATCGTCGGAGAGAAGGGTCCAACGCACATTAGCCTTGGACACGGGCCCACCAAAGAAGAACTCGGCCGAGGTGGTCACTTTGACCGTTTCACCCTGGGCATATTCGGGTTTGTCGGTGGTCACTTCGACCAGAAACTCCGGTTTGCGATAGGCGGCCACCTGGAAGTCGTCGTAGAAATAGTTATCTTGATCGTAGATGACTTGAATCGAGTAGAAGCCCAGGGCCGCATTTTCGTCCAGGTCAAAGGAACCGTTAATGGTGCCCATCTCGCTCAGGGGCAGCTCGTCGTTAAAAATCTCTTTGCCCTGGCTATCAAAAATGGTCACGTTGACCGTTCGGACGGCGGTGGGCAGGCTGTAGTTGGCGTCATCGTCGGCCCGGAGGATCCCTTTGAAATAGACGGTCTGGCCGGGGCGGTAGATATTGCGGTCGGTGTAGAAATGGGCGTTGTAAGGTTGCTGGTAATCTTCGGTGCTAACGTTGTCGAACTGGTAGCGTTCGATGCCGTCGATCCAGTTGTTGACGGTCACGGCAAAATTTTCATCCGGTTGGTCGGGGTCACCGGCAAAGACGAAACGGGCCTGATAGGCATCATGCCCCCGGCTGTAATCGACCATAGCCACGCCATCACCACCGGTATCGGCCTGGCCGGCCTCTTCGCCGGTAATGAAGGTCATTGGCACCTCGGCCACCGGCTGGCCACTCTGCAGGTCGGTCATCCAGGCCAGGGCCTCGCTGCTGGATGATTTGAAGGTGATGTTGTTTTTGCTGACCACCAGCATCTGTCGCTCGGGGCCCGGCCCATAGCTAGTCCCCTTGGCCTCTGGATAAATCGCTTCAAACGGATAGTAGGCTTCCAGGTAATACAGGCCCGGCGGCAGGGTATCGCCCAGACCACTTTTCTGGGCCAGGTCAACCCGGTAGATGACATTGCTGTTCAATTCTGGGCTGGTTTCTATTTCCCAATCACTCAGCAGGTTGTCCGCCTGGGGTTGGTAGTTATCCCAGGCTTCCCACCAATTGTCGCCGTTGAGGCGCATAAAATCATCTTTGGGCAGGCGATACAGTTCAAAATTGACCTGGTTCACGTTCCGTACCGTGGCAAAAATCAGGGTATCGGTATACGTATTGTAGGTGGCAATGCGCCCTGGGGTATGCAAGAAAACCATAGGCGATTGGGCGCGTGTTTGCCAGGCCACCGTGTTCGGCAGCCCCAATTTTTGGCCGTAACGCCCCTCAACATCCGCCCCCAGGGTGACTTCATATTGGCTGCTGGCTTCGGTGGGGAAACTAACTTCCAGCTTGGTGTTGCTGCTCCACCAGTAGGTGTAAACCTGAGTCACGGCTACGGTCGGCTCGATGATCAGATTCTGGCCAAAAACCAGGCTCCTGGGATTCATCGGGCCGTTGAAGGTGATTTCCAGGTTGGCCCAGGGTTCAACCAACTCATCCCCGTCGACGGGATAGGTGTCGACAATTTGCGGGTAGGGGATCACGGTGAAGGAGGCGCTGAAATCGTTTTGGGTCTCGGCCTGATCTATTTTACCTTTGGTGCCTTTTGGCAACGTGAAGCGATAAGCAGTGTCAAAATCCAGGGTGACATCGGGTATAAAAGCCACCGTTTCCACGCCGATGGCTTCCGGTCCTTCCCCTTCATCGTACTCGTAGTCATAGTAGCCGTCGTAATCATCCTGGCCGGTAGGTTGCTTCAGGGGGCCTTCGGTCCAGGTAAACTCACCCGGCATCACTTCGCCGGTGCTGAGGTCTTCCAGGATAAAGTTTTCGACCACACTCTGGTGATCCATAGGCTGGTTGAAGGTCAAGCTAATGACCGGCGTGGGACTGACGTAAATATCACCCCCGGCCGGGATGCTGCCGATAACCGCCGGGGTGACGGTGGTGAAGGTCCACTCAAAGTCATCCTCCAGGGCCGTATTACCCAGGGCATCCTGCAAGCCCCTGGTCACCCGGGCCGTGTATTGGGTGGCCGGCTGAAAACCGTCGCCATCGGCCGTAAACTGGTAGATAGAGGTATTGAGCCATTCGCCCTGGCCGGTCACTGGCGGGACAAAGGTCAGGGGATCAGGCAGGCTGGCCGCATCTTCAATCGCGTTGAGCGGGACCACCGGCCGGTTAAAGAGAACCGTCACCACACTGTCGGGCAGAATCTCGGTCGCCCCGTCGGCCGGTTGGACGTTGGTCACCTCCAAAAACCCGGCGGTGTTGAAACGCAGTTCAAAGGGACGCTGCATGGTCAGGCCGGCCTGGCTTTGGGCCGACTCGATGACCCGCATCTTGTAGCGCTGGCCCCGCTTGAAACCATCCTTAAAGGCAAAGCGCACCGTCTGGTCATCGTCCCACTCAAAAGTGCCGTCCACACTGGCCCCCGGCTCGATGGCAAAGGCTTTTTCCACACTATCGCGGTCCATCGGCTGGTCAAAAGTAATCTCGATGGGCGCATCGAGGGGCTGCTCCTCACCTCGCTCGGGCTGGCTGCGCAGCACGATGGGCGGCAGAGGTTCTTCAGGCTCAGGCGTTGCTGTTGGTTCTACCGTTGACGTTGCCGTCGACTCTTTGGCCTGAGGGGTGGGCTCTTTCTCTTCTTCAACCGCTTGCGCTTCCCCCTCCGGCTGCTCGGGCTGAGGCAGCGGTGTCTCACTGGGAGCACAACTGGCAATGATCAGGAAGACCAGTGACAGGAACAGGGCTAAGGTCAATTTTTTCATCGGGAATACCTCTCTCACTATGATGATTTGGGTGTGTTTCAAATGATTTAAGACACGCTCGGCGTGGACCACAGTCCACGCTATAAACCGCTGGACTGTGGTCCAGCGGGAGCATTTCTAAATAAATGAAACACACCCTGATGATTTCAACATGTTGCGTCCTGCATGATACCTCACCGTTAGAAATCCTCACGCAACACGCAACACGAACTTGGCTTACCTGTGCGGCCACATTACCTTAAAATTCCACTTTTAAACATATTATCACAACCAAGAACATTTTGCTAAACCAGCAACCCATATCTGGCTGATGGCCGAAGCGACGGTTGAACGTCGGGAAGGCGACCGGTTGACGTACTAATCACGACATCAGTCACACTCACAACACTCAAGCTCGCAACATTCACAGCCGCAGCAATCACAATCACAGAGCTCACATTCACCCTCGCCACATTCGCAACAATCAAAGTCGCAACAGCAGCAACAATCGGTACACCAATCACAACAGATAATCGCCGTGCAACAAGCCAACGGTCCTCGACGCGGACGACGTCTGAACCGTCTTCTGCGGCGGCGGAAGTTGAACCCTGCGCCGGTCGTAGTCGTGGCCGACAGGGGGGCATAACAACCACACGGGGGACATTCGCCAATCTCCAGGGTCTTAAAGCCTGTTTGTCGTAACTGGTGAATCAACAGTTTACGAGCTAAGGTAGGTTGAGGTAAATTGAGGCTGAAAAAAAGGTGTTTAAGTTGGTGATAAGCCTGCTGAAAGATTTGACTGGCTTGCCGGGGCATGTCCGCTTCGGTAAAGCAAGCGGCCAGGGCATTAAACTTACCGGCGGCCAGATCGGTGGCATAATCCTGATAACTGTCTAACAGATACATCATCCGGCCAAACATACGCCCCATCTCGTACAGAATGTCTGCATTTTGGAGTTGGTTGGCAATGATGGCCGTATGACGAAAAGCAGCCCCGACAGCCAACTCCGTAGGCCGGGCGTAGAACAAGAAATCACCCCCCGGTTGAGCTTCGATTTCGGTTTGACGGTGGGTTTGCCTGTTAATAGCCCCGGCATCAAACCCCAATCCAGCGGCCATCTTTTGGCTCACTTGAGACCAGTTGCGGGCGATCCCGGTCGAAATACCGGGGACATGCCGCAAAACGGTCTCCCCGTCCTCAAGGTGATCTTGAATTCTGGTTGAGGCCATCATCAGGGCCATAGAAGCAGCATATTTTGAGCCAATATTACCGGGGGCCACCACTTCAGCCTTGAATTGGTTCCTGAGGGGGCAGTAACTCGTAAGCTTTTCCGCTCCCTCCGGAGTTTGAGCCTCGCACAGAACCGACAGTAAGGCCGCGTCATAGTTGGTAGCAATCCGTGAGACCTGGCCAAAATTATCCCGCAAAGCCAGGCAAACCCCACAAAGGTGGCCCAGCCAGGCCTGTTTTTCCTCAGATTTCATGGCGCAACTGGCGCCCTTCAATACACCAAACACTGTGATCCTCCCATCCTTGTTGAATACATTGATAGTACTATGTTACGGCA
Organism: Anaerolineae bacterium; assembly: GCA_034409055.1. GTDB lineage: Bacteria > Chloroflexota > Anaerolineae > 4572-78 > J111 > DAOUMU01. The sequence continues at coordinate 8,413 of DAOUMU010000062.1, read as the reverse complement.
TTCTTGTAAAGTAGAGAGGTAATGCCATCTTCAGCCTGCCCTATTTTCTAACAATCTTCCAATTATTTATATATTTAGTTCCCGTTTTTTTATACTAAAATAAGGTCTGGAGTATTGGATTTAAAATGAATTGGCAAAAAGTTAAAAACGATTTGCTCTTAGCAACCTCTTCCCATTTTTTCTACAAAGTTATTGGCTATTTGGTCCTGATGATATTGACTCGTTATCTGGCCAAGGACCAGATGGGGGAGTTCTTTTTTGCGGCCACGCTGGCTTCCTTTTTTGTCCTGGTCACAGAGCTGGGAATGAACCAATATCTCATCCGAGAGGTTGCCGGGAAGCCCCAAAAAGCTCTTCAGTATTTTTCAGAAGTGATTTCACTCCGTCTTCCGCTTCTGGTCTTCTATCTTATCGTCTTGAACGGAGCCATTTTTTTCTTTAAGCCCGACCTGGTAACGATTATGCTCCTCACGTCCGTTTACGTTCTTCTTGAAGAATTTTATCGCGGTTTTGGAGCCTTATACCTGGGTCTCAAACGAGTCACATACCACGTAATCGTCACGGTAAGCACAAAATTTTTGTTGGTTGGATTGATTTTTGCCGTAGTCACCCTCAAGGGGAACCTGAACACGATATTGGCCTGTTATATTCTGGCCAGTGCAATTTTAGTTGGCTTCGCTATCTACCTGGTCTGGAGAAAAATCGGCCGGTTTAGGCTCGCTTGGAACTCCGATACCTCGCGGAGAATCTTACGGATATCCTTGCCCTTCTTTGCTTTAACCGTGCTCGGCCTCATTCATTTTAAAGTCGATACGCTGATGCTCGGTTTTATCCAGTCCTATGCGGCTGTGGCTACGTATGAAGCCGGGTTCAAGTTACTGGAGGTCTCGCGATTCATCATCCGGCCGGTCGTTATGATCTTTTTCCCGCTCTGCTCTGAGATGGCTGTCCGTCAAAATTGGGCGGAGATTCAAGCCCTCCTACGAAAAATGCTCCTGGTGACCGGAATACTGGGCGCTGGGATCACTTTAGTGGTTCTCTTAACGGCCGGTTTTATCATCCCCATAGTGTTTGGCCCAAAATACAATGACTCCATTCCTGTTTTAAGAGTCCTTTACCTGAGTGTCCCGGCGGTGTATATGGGCATGGTCACCACATTTTTGGCGAACGCGATTCATCTGGAGAAGAAAGTGGTCGGGATTATGCTGATCGGGGTTATGGTCAACCTTGGCCTCAACAGTATCGCTATTCCTGTTTGGGGTGTTTTGGGAGCAGCCTGGACAACGGTCATTTCGGAAACAATACTTACGGTTTGGCTAATCAAATTAAATTGGGAGGAACTTCGGAGGCTGTTATCACGGGAGGCATGGCCAGCACCGCGCTTAGAGCCGATTTTATCGACAAAAGAGTGAAAGGTCTGAAGAGGAGAGTAAATTATGAACAGCTTAAAGATTGCTATCGTGGCCGCCTGTCCTTTTCCGTATCCAAGGGGAACACCCATCAGGATTTTTAGGATAGCCGAAGCGCTCGCTCACCGGGGACATAAAGTCCACGTGGTAACTTATCATCTGGGCCAGAATACCGGCCCAGTTCCCTTCAAAATCCACCGGATACCGGAGATAAAAACCTATCAAAAGTGTTCGCCAGGCCCGACCTATCAAAAGCTGCTGCTCGTAGACTCGCTTTTGGCCCTTAAGCTGCTGAGAGTTTTACAAAAACATCGGATTGATGTGATTCACGCCCATCACTACGAAGGGCTTCTGGTTGCCGCTGCTGTGCAAAAATTGACCAATCATCCGGTTATCTACGACGCCCATACCATGCTTCAATCAGAACTGCCCTTTTACGGATTGGGCTTATCCAAGAAGATAAAGCAATGGGCGGGACATTATCTCGACCGGCAATTGCCAAAACTGGCCGATTACACCATCTCGGTTACAGAGGATATAGAGCAAAAACTTATTCAAGAGGCCGGCCTGGCCCCGGAGAAAATCACCACCATCACCAATGGCGTTGAATATGACCATTTTGATCTCAACCCTGAAGCCCAGCCACCGCGCCAAACAGAGGGAAAGACCTTACTCTTTACCGGTAATCTGGCCGCTTACCAGGGAATTGAGCTTATGCTGCAAGCTTTACGTGAGGTTTTAAACCGGCGGCCGGATGTTGACCTGCGTATTGTATCCAACTCCCCCTTTGATGCCTACGAGCCGCTGGCCAAAAAACTTGGCATCCGGGCCCAGATTGATATCGTCCCTTCCGATTTCCAAAGCCTGCCCGGCCATTTTGCCAGGGCGGATATTGCCTTAAATCCACGGGTGGATTGCGACGGTATCCCCCTCAAACTGCTGAATTATATGGCCGCCGGGAAAGCAATTGTTTCTTTTGCCGGTTCGGCCAAAGCCATCAAACACAATGAAACAGGTCTGGTGGTTGAGAACGGTAACACCAGGGCCTTTGCCCAGGCCATTGGCCGGTTGTTGGCGGAGCCAGGGTTACTCCAGCAGCTTGGCGCGAATGCTAAAAAGCAGGTCAAGGCCAAATATACCTGGGAAATTATGGCCAAAAAGACGGAAGAGGTTTACGAACCGGTTTGCCGGGCCAGGCAACCTAGACCCCTGCCGCCAGCCATCTACCCCCAGGCCCAGCCTCTCTATGATTTGACCAAGCGGGTTTTTAATCACTTTTTTGTTACCAGGCCCCCGTCACAAACGCTGCCCAGGCTGGCCAAGGAGACGATTATACGATAATGGGGATTGGAGATTGGAGATCAGGCAAAATTACCAATCTCCACTTTTTGACAGGGTATAGCTGAATAGTTACATTTACTGTTTATAACCTATGAAGGATAAAAAATCGTCACCCCATCTTTCCCTATGTATGGTAAACTATAATGGGGAACGGTATCTTAAAGAATCGCTAGGGGCTGTTTTTGCTCAAAAGGACAAATTTAGCGAGATTCTTTTAATTGACAATGCTTCGGAGGACAGAAGCCTGGAAATCGTCAGGGAGCGATTTCCGGGGGTGAAAGTGCTTCAACTCGATAAAAATTTTGGGCCAGCGGCGGCAAGAAATGTTGGATACAAGGCAGCCGCTGGGGATTGGATTCTTTTCATCGATAATGATGTCAGTTTAACCCCCACTTGTCCCGACCGGCTCATAAAGGCGCTGAATAACAATCCGGGGGCGGCCGTTGCTATGCCCCGCGTGCTTTATGCCCACAGCAAAAATACTATCCAATATGACGGAGCGGATAGCCATTTTCTGGGGTTGATGACACTTCACAACGTAAACCAGCCTTTAGAAACGACGACAGATGAGACCAGAAAAATCGGCTCCATAGTCACCGCTTGCTTTCTTGTGGATCGTAGTCGATGGGGCACCAGTGCCCCTTTTGATGATACGTTTTTCTTTAATTATGAGGACCACGACTTTGGCCTGAGAACTCGAACGTTGGGCCATGAGATTTTGGCGGTGCCGTCTGCCTGTACTTATCATCGGGAAGGCACAGCCGGCCTCTCGTTACGCCAGGGCGGTTCCTACTCAAACAAACGGGTCTTCTGTCTCATCCGAAACAGGTGGCAAATCATTGTTAAGAATTACGCCTTTAAGACGTTACTGCTTTTATCGCCCGTTTTTCTTATGTATGAGCTTTTTCAGTTTGCTGGCGTGATTAAGAAGGGGTGGGTTGGCCAGTGGATCAAAGCTGCTGGCTGGATGGTTCTGCACGTCGGGCCAGTCCTCCAAAAGCGCCGGGTTATCCAGAAAGCCAGAAAAACGCCGGACCGGGAAATTCTTCGAAATGGCCCGATCCCCTTCACCAAAGACTTGACAAAAAGCCCTCTGGAACGGCAGGCAAAGAAATTTTTAGATCGTCTTACGGCCACCTACTGGAAACTGGTCCAAAGGTTTATTTGAGTCAACTGGAGAAACACCCATGAATTATAACCCGAAAAGGTCTGACCAGCGGCTTAAATTGGGAGTTGTAGGCTGTGGGCGGGTATTTGAACGTTACCACCTGCCCGCGCTTAAGCAGAGTCCTAATTGGAAATTAGGTGCGGTTTGTGAACCATTAAAGCAACGCCGTGAGTGGATACAAGAGATTTTCCAAGAGGTGGCCGTATTTGAGTCTCTCCCATCTTTTCTTGAAGCGCCTGCTTTAGACGCGGTTCTCATTACCACCCCACCGGCAACCCATTGCCAGTTAGCCCTTCAGGTTCTGGAAAAGGGCCTGCCCGTGCTGGTGGAAAAACCGATGGCCTTGACCGTTTCGGAAGCGTCTTTGATGCTGGAGACATCACGTCGGGCTCAGAAGCCACTTTGGGTAGGCTTCAATCGCCGGTTTAGAGCTCCTTATTTGAACTTAAAAGAGAAATTGGCGGTAATTCCGAAAGACAGCATTCAAGCGATACGCTTTGACCTTATTCTTGACTCGCAAAATTGGCAATCGGTCACCCCTTATATGGGGCAAGAGGCCGCAGGTGGCGGCGTTTTAGACGACGTGGCTTCGCATCAATTGGACTTACTGGCCTGGCTTCTAGACCAACCTGTAACAGAAGTGAAAGCAGCGTATTTAGCGAACAAAGAGGCCGGTTTAGAAGGCGTAAAATATGACCTGAAATTTAAAAATGATTTGGTGGCAAATTGTGTGGCGGCCCATGGTCCCCGTTATTCTGAAAATTTAGAAATTGAGTTAAAAGATCGGGTTTTAGTGGCTTATCCGAGTGGTGTTTTGGAAACCGGCTGGCTGCCCGAAAGCTGGATTGGCGCTTATGGCCGGCTGAAAACAACGGCCCATTTGATTTTTCACAAATTAACTCAAAAACCTAACGTGACCCTGGAAAGTTTTCAAAAGCAGTTTAACGCTTTTGCCGCAGCCGTACGAAATGAGCAGGAGACTTTTCCGGGAGCCGACGCCCGCAGTGGTCTTCATTCTCTTCAGGCCATACAGGCTTGTCGGGACAGTCTCCAGGCGGGTGGAGATTGGAAATCATTAGTTTTAGCGGGAGAGAGCACCTTATGAAAAAAAAGACGCCTGTTTTGATGATCGGTTTAGATGCTGCAGAAGTGACTCTGATTGAAAGGCTTTGTGCGGAAGGCAAACTCCCAACCTTACAATCACTCAGAGAACGGGGATGCTTTGGCTCACTGGAGGCCAAGGCCACGATTTTTGCGGGGGGTGTATGGCCTACCTTTTATACGGCTCAAGACGTGCCCTGGCACGGCGTTTACCATAACAAATTGTGGCGTCATGAAACGATGCGTTGTGAGGTGGTCAATGACCAGTGGCTGCCGGCAAAACCTTTTTGGGAAATCCTTGACCAAGAAGCTTACCGGATGGCCATCGTTGACGTGCCTATGACCGTGAGCAGGCCAAAGTTGATGAATGGCATTCAGTTAGCCGGCTGGGGCACCCATGACCTGATTGTCAAGGGGGCCTGGCCATCTGAGCTTTGGCCACAGCTCGAAAAAGAATTTGGTTCTGCCATGATGCCGGCCGAATTATTTGGCCCCCAGAACGCGAAAACATTGCTAAACCTCAAAGAGGCTTTACTTCAGGCGACCGAGCAGATGACCAGGCTTAGCGAATCCCTGCTGGTCCGTGAAGCGTGGGATCTATTTTTTGTTGTGTTAGGCGCAACACACCGGGGTGGTCACTACCTGTGGGACCTTTCCCAGATTGATCAAACAGGACTTTCCCCGGAGACTCTACAAATTCTGGAGCAGGCTTTGGTAGATATTTATCAGGCCTGTGACCGTGCCGTGGCCCGATTAATAAAGAAAACGCCTGCTGAGGCCAAAGTTTTAGTGTTCGCCGTGCATGGGATGGGCCCGAATCGAGGCTGGTCGGACCGCTGCCCGGAAATTTTATCCAAAATTCAGCAAGCAAACCAAGATGTCCCGGCCAAAACAGGACTTCTCTACAGCCTAAAACAAGTGATTCCCTGGCAGTTGGCCCGTCAAATTACGACACGTTTGCCCCAGCCAGTGCTCAACCGTTTGGTAAGCCTCTGGTCGGCCGGTATGTTTGATTGGAATACCACTCGATATTTCCCGTTGCCTATGGATCATGCTGGCTATTTCCGAATTAATGTCAAAGGTCGCGAACCTGAGGGTATTGTAGAACCCGGCCTGGAATACGAAACGGTTTGTCGAGAGCTTGAAGCAGCATTTCGCAGCTTCCACGATATCGAAACGGGGAAGCCGATTGTTGATAAGGTTTATCGTATGGACGATTTAGCCCCACGCGAGGCCCCTTATCGTGAAGTGCTACCAGATTTGGTTATTACCTGGCGTGACATTTCCGCGATTCAGTCTCCCGGAATTCATTCGGAGAAGTACGGAGAAATTCGCTGGGATACTGGTGGTAAGCTCCCATCAGGTCGTTCCGGAAACCATCAGGAGAAAGGATGGTTTGTGGCAGTGGGAGACGGGATTACGCCCGCAACGCGGGCAGAGGAACACCGGACGATAGATCTGGTGCCGACAGTTTTCCAATGGCTTGGAGCCGAACCAGGCCAAGATTTCCAAGGCAAACCTATCCCAGTCCTGTGTTGAACATTTGCTCTATACCATGTCATTCTGAGCGCAGCGAAGAATCTCCATGCAGGACTACTTTGCCTTGATTTTGTGGTATCTGATTATAGACGAAGCCATAACACAAAAGAGAACGATGCCAGCCAACATTCGTGCAAGAATTAATATCGAGTCAATATTTTTATTCTTATTACTGGCCGGAATACTTTTTCTGGGAACGACGCTCAGATTCTATGACCTGGGTGGGGATTCTTTGTGGAGCGATGAAGCCCTCACCGCCTTGCGAAGCAGAAGCCCCCGGGCCATTATTACTAGATGGCAACTTGCGCCCTTATATTCAATGACCTATTTCTTTTCTTTCCTTGGTACAAACGACTTCATAATTCGTCTGCCCCATGCGCTTATGGGCATTTTGAGCATCGCTCTAATTTATAAAGTGGGCCGGGCCTTCTTCGGCAGAGACGAGGCTTTAATTAGTGCTTTTCTTCTGGCCATTGCTCCTTTACATATTTACCACTCGCGGAATGCCCGTTATTATGCTCTGATGGTATTGCTTTCCCTGCTGGCCCTTTTATTTCTCAGGAAAGGGTTAGACCAAAATAAACCAAAATGGTACGTTGCTTTTATCCTGACCAGCATTTTAAATATTTACAATCATGCCTTTGCCTTCATTATTGTTGGGGCTCAAGTGACTTACGCTTATCTAAGTTGGAGATGGACTATCTCGCAAAAGAGCTTGAGAACATTCTTTAATTTCAAGACAATTCTGCCCTCAAAAGCGCTGTTACTGATAGGGGTAGGCTTTATAGTTATTGTCCTTAATCCGAAAATATGGGGACATATCATTTTCAAAGATCATAGTAACAGAATGTTCAATTTGGAATTAAACGCCGACTTTTTTTATACTTTATTAAGCCGGTTTGGGGCCAGGTCGGGTTTACCTTTTTACGTTTATCTTGTCCTGTTTGGTTTGGGGTTAATAGCAACCTGGATTTTTCGTCGAGAAGCATTCGTGTTATTAATCACTATTTTCTCGTTCACCCTGGCTATGCTTCAATTTTTAATTTTGGTTGGTCCTGATCATCTTTTTTATTTCAGATACATGACCTTTCTTTTACCTTTTTATCTACTTGCTGTCGCCTCTGGCCTGGGGCTTATTTCAAGGGGTATCTTTTTTTTACTGGGGCAGATTACGGGTATTAAGGAGCAAAAAACCAGAAAGGCCTGGGCAACCGGGTTATCTGTGGCCCTGACAATTGCTGTATTTATCCCCCTGACTCAAACGGCCATCCAGACTTATTACCTGGACCAAATAGCTAACTACCGCACGGCAGTTAATTTTTTGGCTCAACACGTACTTCCCGGCGATGCAATTGCAGTTCCCCCTTTTAACGCAGATCACAAAAAGGGTCTTAGATGGTATTATGAACAGAATAAAGATTTAAAGGGCAGATCGGCTCTCGTTGGGGTCGATTCTTTCGATAAGCTTGACCTTTTACTCAATGAACATCAGTGTGTCTGGTTTATAGACATCGATCCCTTAGCCTATGGCTATCAATCAGACATCAGTGGTATAAAAAACCGGATTACCAAGAATTTTACTGAGATCAAACGCTTGCCAAATGCCGTGGACGGCTCTAAACCCGAGGTAAAAGACGAGTTGATAATTTATTCCTCTTGCCTGAATTTGACAAGCTATTCAGAACATTAAGGCAGTTCCGAAAAAATACCTGTGCCCGGTACGGGTAATTGTCCCAACTCCGTGAAACGTGAAGCGTGAAACGTGATGTTTTTACGCCATAAACCCTCACGTTTCACGTTTTACGCTTCACGTCGCCGAAAGTTTTGGGATGATTTAAATTTCGGAACTCCCTTA
>DAOUMU010000061.1:0-13036 GCA_034409055.1 Anaerolineae bacterium | reverse complement strand
TTTACATAACAGAATAGTTGCGCTACATACTACATATTGGGCTTCATAATTGTGACAGATACAAGATGTGGTATAACTCAAATTATTTTACTCTGCCAAAGTCAAAATCTTTTTCTTTAAAGCTATAGCCGGTGACCAGGGCACAGTGCAGGCGATCAATAACTTGTTTCTGGACAGAAACGATCAGAGTGCCCTGAACAAATATTTGACCCGAGCCGAATGGGATGAAATAGAATTAAATCGTCGGCGGGTGCAGTTTGAATTGGCTCGCCTGCATCGGCGTCCGGTGAGTGCCCAGGCGGGTCGATTGTTGATAGATGATACCCTCAATCAACATCAGAAGGGGGCCATAGAAGGGTTAGCCTATCTCAAAGACCATACCGTTAACCGCTATGTCTGGGCCCACAATGTGGTCACGGCCCATTATCTGAACCGGCAAGACCAGTTTCCGGTCGATTTTCGACCTTATCACCAGTTTCGGGTCAAGTATGAAAACAAAAAAATGAAAGAGACAGCCCAAGCCCTGGCGGTTGAACCTGATTTGTTGGCTTATCGCCAGCATATGGTGGACTGGTTGAGTTATCACGTCCGCCAGCAACTCTATCAGCCTAAAACCCGTTTGGCCATAGAATTGGTTCAGGAGGCGATTCAGTGGGGACTGCCCTTTAGGGTCGTCTTATGGGATAGTTGGTACACCCGTCGGCCCTTGATCGAAGCGGTTGAGAAAGCCGACAAAGACTGGGTAGGTGGCTGTCCCAAAGACCGCAATATTTTATATGAAGGTCGTTGGCAAGCCCTTGAGGTATTCAGCCAACGCTTTAGCGAGAGCGATTATCGCCCGGTCAAGATCAATGACCGCTTGTACTGGTTTTTGGCCAAAAACCTGAAAACTGAATTTCTTGACCGGCGTAAGCTGCGCTTTATCTTGGTTTATGATACTGACCTGATCCTGACCAAAGTGCCCTTGTTTTTTGTTTCCAATCGTCTTGATTGGGATGCCAAACGCATTTTAATAACCTATCTTGACCGCTGGCCGACTGAAACCCTCAACCAGGATGTCAAGGGAAACCTACACTTCGCAGACACACAGCTACGTCGATGGCGAGCTATCAAACGACATTGGTATCTTTCGTTCGTAGCGTATTCACTGCTTGGTGATTTGGGGCCACCAGGACGTTCGCGCTGGGCGGTGCGTGGTCGGTTTCAATCAACCGGTCAGAGATGTCAGATGGTCGTCGAGGAACTGTTAGGCTACCTGGTCTACTGGGTAGTTGAGCAAGTTCAAGGAGGTCAAGGACCTGACCTGATCCTGCAACAACTCTTGGCCTAGCCAGCCAACGAGCCTTATATTTTTTTGTTAAAGTTGCCGGGCAGGATTATGTAAATACATAGCTTATTTCCTGGTCGGCTTTGTGGCGTTGGGGGACTTTCGTTTCCCGGCTTTGTTTTACATAAAGTTGTTTATTATGTCATGCTATCGCAAAAGTCGAGAATATAAATAGGCAGGGGGATAGTGTTGCTTTCCAGCACAAAACGCGCTGGGTAGGCATTATTCAGCCTGTCGCCCTGGGGAGATACCGCTCACCGCCAAGTTTGCCGGTATCTCCTTTTTTGTTTACTTTGCTTCTACATCTCTTCGCTAACCGGCCATTTTTATGGCTCCGCCGGGCATTCATCCAGGTGCAAAAAACGCTGGCACTCCTCGTCCGTCAAGCTGCGCGTCACCCGTGACTGGGCCAGGTTTACCACCTCTTCGATGGGCAGAATGTAGAAACGAACCGTTCTATCCATGCCAGACGTGACCAAGCGCGTGCCGTCTGGATTAAACGCCACACCACTGACATTGCTGGCGTTGCCAAACAGGGTAACCAATTCCTGGCCGGTGTGGGCATCCCACACTTTGGCGGTGCTATCAAAACTGGCCGTTGCCAAGCGATTTCCATCCGGGCTGAAGGTGAGGCGAAGCAGTACGCCCGTGTGGCCGGACATAGTGAATAGCTTTTCCCCGGTGTTGGCATCCCACATTATTGTGGTTCCATCCTGGTTGCCCATTGCCAGGCGCGCGCCATCGGGACTGAAAGCAACGGTGAAAACATCACGCTCCCCGGACGGTAAGCTGAGCAGTTCCTCGCCGGTGGCCGCATCCCATATTTTTACCGTATCATCCCAACTTGCGGTCGCCAGGCGTGTGCCGTCCGGGCTGTAGGTGACACCCCAGACCTGGTCAGTATGGCCGGTCAGCGCCAATAATTCCTGGGCAGACTCCGCACCGGCATCGAGCGCAGACGAGATGTCCCACACCTTTGCTGTCCCATCCAAACTGCTGGTAGCCAGACGTGTTCCATCCGGGCTGAAAGCAAGGTCAAAAACCCAGTTGGTGTGACCGTTCAAAGTGAGCAATTCTTCTCCGGTATCGATGTTCCACATAGATACCGTACCCGTTGTATCTCCGGCGGCCAGAAGCGCTCCATCGGGGCTAAAGGTGACGCTTCTAAAGAGAGCGTCTGCGGGATTCTCTTCCGGCAGAACCAACACCGTTTCCCCTGAAGCGACATCCCGTACTCTTACTTTTTCTTCCCCGACAGAAGCCAGAAGCGTTCCATCGGGGCTGTAGGTGACATCCAGGATTTGGTCCGGGTTGGTCAGAGTCAATAGCTCCTGACCCGGCGCGGTATTCCATATTTTGGCCGTTCCATCGTAGCTGCCGGTGGCTAACTGCCTGCCATCCGGGCTGAAGGCAACACCACGGACCGTGCTTTGGTGGCCGGTCAGGGTGAGAAGCTCCTGGCCGATGGTCGCATCCCATATTTTGGCCGTCCCATCATAGCTACCGGTCGCCAAACGCTTGCCGTCCGGGCTGAAGGCGACAGCATCCACCCAACCCTCGTGACCAACCAGGGTAAATAGTTCCTGGCCGGTGGCAACGTCCCACACTTTGGCCGTCTCGTCATTCCCGGCGGTGACCAGTACAGCCCCATCCGGGCTAAAAGCGAGTTTTTCTACCCAGAAGGTGTGGCCGGACAGGGTAAATAACTCCTCACCGGTCGTGGCATCCCACAGTTTGGCCGTATTATCGAGGCCGGATGTCGCCAGCAGTTTTCCATCGGGACTGAATTCGATGTCCGCAACCAGATCGGTGTGACCGGGCAGCGCAAGCAGTTCTTCGCCGGTGAAAGCATCCCATACTTTCGGTACGCCATCTAGATTGGCGGTGGCCAGGCGCTTGCCATCGGGGCTAAAGTCAACCTGCATAGCCCCCGCAAAGTATCCGACAGTGAGGTTGTTCTGTTCTGTCAGCACCAGAATTTCTTCGCCGGTGAAAGCATCCCACACTTTGGCCGTGCCATCCTGCCCGGCGGTGGCCAGGCGTTTGCCATCAGGGCTGAAGGTTACTCCGCGAACCACATCAGTATGACTCCCCTCAGGCAGCTTCAGCATCTCCCGAACTCCATCGGGAGTGATTTCCCAGACAGTTACGCTCGCGTCATCACTGGCAGTCGCCAAATATTTTCCGTCGGGGCTATAAGCCACGTCATTGACGCCCTCGGAATGATTTAGCGTATGCAGAACATGCATTGTTGGCAGCGCCTGGTGGAGCGCATTTTCTGCCTCAAGCGTGTGTGCCTCGGAGAGTGCTTGCAAAGCCAACAAGACGCCCCGCTCCGGATCAATATCCAGACTGTTCACGGCGGCAGCGGCTAATTCGCGGGAAAAGGCCGTCTTCTCGTTTTGCCTGGCCTGCTGGCCAAAGATCACGGCCACCACGGCCAAAACTGCGGCCACAACCAACGCGCCGAGCAAAAACAGCGCCCGCTGTCTCAGCCGAGCGGCAGATTGAGCTTGCTCCTCCGCTCGGCGGCGCTCAGTTTCGGCCAGTTTTTGGGCCGCTTCCAGTTCGCGTTGGCGTTGGGCTTCGCGCTCGGCGGCCCGACGCTCACGCCAGTCAAGGCTGGCCTGAATGAAATCTCGCTCGGCTTCGCTCAAATCAACGCGGCGTTGGTTGAACCAGTTCTCCGCTTCGGCCAGGGGCGCGCCCCGGAGTAGAGCGCCCTCATCTTGCTCGCTGGCCGTCCATTGGTGGAGGGCAGCCCGCAAGCGCTGCTGCCACAGCAGGAACTCCCGGTCTTCGTCCAGCCACCTTCTGAGCCGGCCCCACTCCCGGATGAGGGCTTCGTGGGCCACCTCGACTGTAGGACCACGGGTCACCTGATCCCGGTCGAAGGTGAGGAGACGATGGCGGCCAAATTGGTCAATCACATTTTGGATTTTAGATTTTAGATTTTGGATTTTAGAATTTTCCTCATCTCCCTTGCTCCCTTGTTCCTTTGCTCCCTTGCCGTTAGCGATCTGCTGTCGGTCGTCAGGGGTTAGCGAAGCGAGTTCGCTGCGCAGCACCCGCCGCCGGGTGTCGGGCGCGGTCAGCCCATCCCCGGTGAATTCGCCGGGCGTGATGAGGCGGAGGAAGAGTTGGCGGGTGGCTTTCTGACCCGCTTCGTCCAATTCGGCATAGAGAGCGTCAGCGCGACTGGTCAGCGCTCCCCGCACACCACCGCTGGCTTGATAAGCGCCTAAAGTGAGCACCCGTCCCACCCGCCGCTCAAAAAGTTCGGTCAGGGTATATTGCAGCAACGGCAGGGTTCCCGGTTGGTCGCCCAGGTCGGCGATGATGGTTTCCGGCAGACCCGGTTCCACGCTCAAACCGACCCGTTCCGCCGGTTTGACGATGGCTTCTACCAGTTCATCGGGGATGAGGGGCAAGATAAACTCCGTGCGTTGATGAACCAGTTCGCCAAAGTCCACGTACTGCAAGGGCCGGTCGGTGAAGTCGGCCCGCATTGTAATGACCACCCGCAGCCGGCTGCCTGGGTCAAGGATGGCCGTCACCAGGCTATCCAGCAGGTGGACTCGAACGGTTTCATCCTCGCACAAGGTGAAGACCTCTTCAAATTGGTCAATCACCAGCACCAACTCGGTGGTTCCATCCGCCGGAAGTATCTGCCGGACGGTTCGCAGCAAGCCCCGCTCATCCGCTTTGAGTTGGGCCAGCAAATTTTCAGGGGGGTTGACTGCGACCCGCAGCAGGGCCGCTTCTAATTCCTCTAAGGGGTGACTGCCCGGCAGCATCTCCACAATGAACCAGTTTTCAGAGCCGGGCAAGCCCCCTTGCCGCAGGATCGGGATCAACCCGGCCCGCACCACCGAAGATTTACCGCTACCACTCGGCCCGATGACGGCCAGGAACCGCGATAGGTCACCTGGCTCGGCCATACACCCCAACAACGTCTGGATGAGCGTTTCGCGACCAAAAAAGTCGGCCACATCAGCCTCGCCAAAGGCCCGCAGCCCCTTATAGGGGTTTTCCAGGTCGACCCCATCCCGGCGGCCAATCACTAACGGCTGCCTCCCCTCAACGGGCAAACCCACCGCTTGCCGGAAGTCGTTGAGCAAGCTCAATATATCGGGGTAGCGTTCAGCAGGATCTTTGGCCGTGGCGCGTCCGAGCACCGGGTCGAGGGACTCGGGTAAGTCGGCGCACTGCTCCGCCAGTGGGGGCAGGGACAGATCGGGGTGTTGTTGGATATAGGCGATGGAGGTCGGACCCTTGAACGGCCTTTGGCCGGTCAATAGCTCGTAGAGCATAATGCCCAGGCCGTAGATGTCGGCTTGAGGCCTGATGGGCTCAATCTTGATCTGTTCCGGGGAGAAGTAGGCGGAAGAGCTGCTCATCTCGCCAGACCGGATTTGCTCCTCCAGGTTGAGGTTCTTGGCAATCCCGAAATCGGCCAGGTAACCATTACCATCTTCGTCGAGCAAAACGTTGGCCGGTTTGAGGTCACGGTGAATGACCCCGGCCCGGTGAGCCGCGTGCAGGGCCGCGCCGATCTGTTCCAGGAGTTGGCTGACGGTCTCTAGCGCCAGAGGCCCTCTCTTAAGCCGATCCCGTAAACTCCCCCCACGCAAAAGTCGCATCACCAGGTAAGCCACTTCTGGCTCACGCCAGTAATCGTAGAGAGGCACGATGTGGGGGTGTTCCAGCCGGGCCACGAGTTGGGCCTCGGCCTCGAAGCGGCGGATGAAATCGGGGTGATTGGCGTATTGGGGCAGGATGATTTTGATGGCCACTTCGCGCTCAACCGTTGCTTGAATCGCCCGGTAGACCGCACCGTACCCGCCCGTGCCAATGCGTTTACCCAATTGGTAACCCCGAATGGCCCGGTCACTGAGGTCCGCCTGACCAATTTCCTCGGGTACCGGCGGCGGGGAGGGTAAAGGCGAGGGGGGACGGTCGGCGCGGGCCAGTCGCACAAAGGCGAGGTGTTCTGCCTGGGGCACATTCAAGGCCCGGGCCAGATGTTCGGCAATCTGCACCGAAGGGCGTAAGGCGTCGGCCTCGATCTTGCGAATGGTGATCGCCGCACAGCCGACTCGCCGGGCTAACTCGGCCTGGGTCAAGCCCAGTACACTACGACGTTCTTTTACAATAGGGCCAAACGTGATTTCCTCGTCCATACCCCGTCTCCTTGGGTCATTGATAGCACAACGTTTAGCCATCAGGCGATAGTAGCTGGATGTACTTTGACCGGTTGGGCAAGGATATGACCTGGAATTAATGAGATTTTGGGGACGTGGACGAATTGGTATCGATAAGTGTCAACAGAGCCCCCAGCCTGATGGCCGATGATAAAAGGGCTGAATCAAAAATTGGCTGATTCTAGTCCCATTATAAAAGAGGGTGTGGAGAATTTCAAGGGCAAAAGCGTGTTTGTATCGCTTTTGTATCGCTTTGGAGCCCGGTTTGTGGTATAATTCGGGACGAGTCATCAATTGAAGGGGACTTCTTTTTTGATCGATTCACCTCACGCCAGATGGCCATCGTCCGGTTGATGATGGCGTTCTGCTCACCCAGCAGATTGAGGTCGGCCCAGATTAGGTCAACCGTTGGCCTATCTTGCGACCGCGCTGTCCTATTTTAGCCCACCACAGTGTTTAATATATGAAAGCACGGAGGTTGATGATTAAATCCCAGGAGTCTGGCCAGACCATGCTATCCGATGCCAAATTACTGACGCGCTTACAGGCGGGGGACGATGCTTCGTTTGAAACCTTGTTCCACCGCCACTACGACCGTATTTACCATATACTCTACCGCTTGTTGGGCAACCAGGCCGATGCCGAGGACGTGGCCCAACAGGTCTTTCTGAAATTGTACCATTCGCCCCGCCGTGTGCGGCTACAAGGGGAAGAGACCAACGTGGCCGGTTGGCTCTACCGCGTAGCCGTTAACACTGGTTACAACACCCTCCGGGGCCAGAAACGGCAGCAGAACTGGCAGGAGCAGTGGGACCGGTGGTGGCCCTTTAATGAGCCAGCGATCGACCCGGCCGGTATGGCCGAAAACAGTGACATACAAACCCGGGTGCGTCAGATTTTGGCCCAAATGAAACCGCGCCAGGCCAAGCTGCTGATCCTGCGGCACAGCGGTCTGTCCTACAAAGAGCTGGCCGTGGCCTTAAACCTGGCGCCCGGCTCCATCGGGTCGCTGCTGACCCGCGCCGAACGTGCTTTCGCTCAAAAATATCGATTGGCCTATCCAGAAGGGGAGTGAATCATGTCTATTGAGGAAGGAAAACTGCGAGCCTATCTTGACCAGGCCCTCTCCGCAGAGGAACTGGCGAAGGTAAAAAAAGAATTGGCCGACTCGCCGGAAGCTCAGGCCGCGCTGGCCCGGTTGAGTCAGGAACGGCATGATTTCGCCTCCTATCTGACGGCGCTAACTCCTCCGTCCGGGGAACAGCCTGATGCGGCCCAGGCCTGGCGGCGCTTTCAAAGACAAATCTCCGGCCAATCGAACCCAACCCAAACGACTGCAATGAAAGAAAGGATAGGTAATATGTTGAACCAATCGTTTATCAAACGATACCAACCGGCTTTTGTGCTGCTGACCGTGGTGGCCATTATTGCCATCGCCTTGAGCTTTGCCCCGGTCAGGGCTGTGGCCGGTAATCTGCTCAAGATCTTCCGGGTGCAAACCGTCAAAGTGGTCCCGGTCGATAAAGAGGACGTGGAAGCCTTACGCAACAACCCAAATTTAGAGAAGCTCGTTGACCAATTTGAGCCACAACTCAAAGTTATCACCGATAGTGAGCCGCAAAAGGTGGATTCCGTGGACGAAGCCGCCGACCTGGTCAACTTTGATGTGGCTGAAATCACGGCCTTGCCAGCGGAAGCCGGTGATCCCACCATCACCGTGTACCAGCAAAAAGTTGTTCACCTGCAGTTGGATAAAGAACTGCTTGAAGCCGTCTTTGAAGCGGCTGAAATTGAAGTTGACCTGTCTGACTCGATTGACGCAGAGCCGATTATCGTCACTCAACCGGACACAGTGGTACAAAAATGGCATCATGAAGGTGAGGAAATCGTGAGCTTTACCCAGATGACCGCTCCGGCCATTGAATATCCCGACGGCCTGGACCTGAATGCGCTGGGGGTGGCCGGGTTGCAACTTTTGGGGATATCCAAAGAAGAAGCCACTACCCTGGGACAAACCATCGACTGGGCCAATACGATCATCTTGCCGGTGCCCAGAGACTCTGAAATGACCACGACCGAAATTTCGATCAAGGGCACAACCGGCCTGCTTTTTGCCCATCCCGACCCGGAAGATGGCGGCTCCGCCGTAACCTGGACCCAAAATGGTAAAAGCTATTTTATCAATACGGATCAACCGCCTGACACGGTCATCGAAATGGCCGAGTCTGTGCAGTAGCCGAGCGAGGCATCCTTTACCTCGGCGGGCAGGGCATAGGGATGCCCCGCCTACGGTAAATTGGCTAAATGGATTAGTCCATCATGTTAATCTGATATTGTCAAACGTCCATCACGGATGAAATAGCGTGCAGAGCCAGCTCTGCACGCTAACCTTTAAGGACTGGATATATGACCCACCCGGTTATCGAAACCCATCATCTACGGAAAGAGTATGGCTCCAAAGTGGCCGTAAAAGATCTGACCCTCCAGGTAGCTCGGGGTGAGGTCTTTGGCTTTTTGGGGCCAAATGGGGCCGGTAAATCAACCACCGTTAAAATGCTGTTAGATCTGGTCCGCCCCACCGGTGGGGAAATCAGGCTATTTGGTCAATCTCCGGGCAAGCCCCGGCTGCGGGCCAACGTTGGCTTTTTGCCTGAACATTTTCGCTTTCACGACTGGTTACGGGCCGGTGAATTTTTGATGTTTCACGGCAAGCTGTACGGGTTATCATCGGCCGTATTGAAAGAGCGTATCCCCTCCTTGCTGGACCTGGTCGGCCTGGCCGGCAGCGCCCAGACCCGCTTGAGCAAATTTTCAAAAGGGATGCTGCAACGAATTGGCCTGGCCCAGGCTATGCTCAACCAGCCGCAGCTCATATTTTTGGACGAACCCACCTCCGGGCTTGATCCCCTGGGACGGCAGTTGGTGCGAGACATTATCGGCCAACTCAAGGCCCAGGGGACCACCATCTTTCTAAACTCCCACTTCCTCAGCGAAGTAGAAATCACCTGCGACCGGGTGGCCTTTATCAAGGCCGGCCAGGTGGTCCATATTGACACCATGGCCAACCTGTTGAACCAGACAATGGAGGTCGTGCTGCGCGTTAATACCTTAACCCCAGTAGTACGGGAAAGACTGGACCATCTGGGGAGCCGGTTGCGAGTCAATGGTTCAACGGTCTCCATGCTGGTTGATGATCGAGAAGTTATCCCCGAAATTGCCCAACTTGTTTACCAACACGGCCTTAAACTGTACGAACTGAGTCCCCGGCCAAAATCGCTGGAGGAAATATTTGTGGATATTATTGGGGAAAGTCAATGAACATTTTGACCATTACCAACCTGACCTTTCGAGAAGCGTGGCGGAAAAAAATATTCTGGCTGGCCCTGGTGTTGGGCGTGGCCTTTTTGATTCTATTTGCCGTCGGCTTTCATTTTATCCTGGTCGAAGTTACCCAAAACAGCCGGATTGCCAGCAGAAATCCGGCTATGGCCAATATCCTCAGAAACGAAGTGAGCGGGGTTTTCCTTATTCTGGGGCTGTTTGCCATTAACTTTTTAATTGTGACCATGTCGGCCCTGACCAGCGTCGACAGCATTTCCGGCGAAATCAGCTCCCATACGATCCAAACCATTGCCACCAAACCGCTCTGGCGGTGGGAAATCATCATCGGCAAACTGCTCGGGCAAACCTTGATGCTCATCGGCTATGTCCTGTTTATGGCCGGCGGCCTCATTCTGGAAGTTTATGTGATAACCGGCTATCTGCCGCCCAACATTCTGCTGGGCTTAAGCTTGATGACCCTGGAAGGACTCATTGTTTTTAGCATTACGGCCCTCGGCGGCACCTATCTCTCGACCCTGGCCAACGGCGTGCTGGTCTTTATGCTGTACGGCATTGCCTTTGCCGGCAGTTGGGTCGAACAGATTGGGGCCGCCCTGGAAAGTGAAACCGCCATTCAGGTAGGCATCGTGGCCAGCTTGATTATGCCCAGCGAGACGATGTGGCGCATGGCCTCTGATCTGATGCAGCCCCTTATCATCAGAAGGGTAGAGATGCCCCTGATCAATCTATATAGCCAACCAAGTTCAGCCATGATCATATACACCGGTCTTTATATGGCCGTCCTCATCGTCCTGGCCCTGCGCCGGTTTAGTCAGAGAGATTTGTAATCTGACACATATCGTATTCCTGAACTACCTGGGTTATAATTCCCTCAGACATTTTCAATTATGTCAACAACCTCATTCTGGTTACAACTGGAAGAATCCCTCGCCGTGGCTTACCTTTTTGGTGCTGCGGATATTGCAACAGATAGAGCGGAAAGTGGCCTAATCTGCCAGCCCGTATTTAAGGGCCAGAATAGCGGCCTGAGTGCGATCAGGCACGTCTAACTTTTCCAGAATTGAGCTGACGTAGTTACGCACCGTACCTTCCGTCAGTATGAGTTGTTGGGCAATGTCGGCGTTGGTGAGACCGCGGGCCAAGAGACGCAGTACATCTAGCTCGCGGTTGCTTAATTTGTCGGCGATGGAGGTGCTGGACTGCCCGGTACTCTGCACCACGTGGGCAAACAACTTACCGCCCACCGCCGGGTCGATGTGGGTATCGCCCGCGGCCGTGCCTTTGACCGCGGCCACTACCTGATCCTTTGGCGTTCCCTTGAGCAAGTAACCGGCTGCCCCGCCGCGAATGGCGTCAAAAACCCATTCATCGGCGCTGTAGGTGGTTAGCACCAAAACTTTGATGTGCGGATATTCTTGATGGATTTTCCGTGTGGCCTGGATACCGTCCATCACGGGCATCTTTAAATCCATCAAAACTACGTCGGGTTTGCTTTCCGAGATATGTTCAAGCGCCTCCGCCCCATCGTAGGCCACGCCAACCACTTCAATCTCTGGGTCGGCATCCAGAATGACGTTAAGGCCATCGCACACAATTCGCTGGTCATCGCAGATAAACACCCGAATCATGCGTTTTTCTCCCAACTCAAGAGAACAGTTGTACCTTGCCCCGGTTGACTCGTAATCTTGAGGATCGCCCCAATCAATTTCGCCCGCTCGTATATCCCCTTGAGGCCAAAGTGCTCGTCTTGCGTTGCGATATTCGGCGCAAAGCCCTCTCCATCGTCAGTGACTGTCAAAGTAACATGCTCATTCGCCTGACTCAAATGAACCGATACCTTTTGCGCCTTGGCATGCTTTAGCACGTTCCCCAGCGCTTCCTGGGCCACCCGATAAAAACAGTGTTCGACTTCGAGGGGAAATGTATTCAACGCTTCAGATAGTTCTATTTCCAGTGATAGATTCCCGCGTGTAGCAGCATCTTCAGCCAGGGTACGAATCGCCAGACCTAAGCCCAAATCTTCAAGGGGAGACGCCCGCAAGTCTTGGAGTGCCCGGCGGGTCTCATTCAGACCGGAACGTGTTGTGGCCAGGGCTTCCTCTAGCATGGCATCGGCTTTGGGAGGAATAGAGTCCCACAGCGTCGTGACAGAGTCAAGCTGAACTGCCAGCCCGCTCAAGGTATGGGCCAGGGTATCGTGCAGTTCGCGGGCCATCCGGTTCCGTTCTCGGCTGGTCGCCAGTTGTTCCAGCGTGGCGGTGTAAGCAACCAGTCTATTATTGGCCTCTTTGAGGGCCTGGCGTTGTTCACGTTGAATGTTCATCAGCCGTACGATGAGATAGCCAAAAACGAGAAAGACAAGAGTCCGCATCCCCAGTGTCTCGAACATTACCCCCATCATTTCTAGATTGTATCGCAGGGGCCAGGCGAATAATGCCGCTTGAAGCAGAGCCGTGCCTATCGAAAAAATTAGGACAACCCGGAAATTGTACTGCCAACTGATTAAAAAGAGGGAAAAAAGTAGGTTTGCCAGAAGTTCAAACCCACCTATTTGGATGATGTGTGCGGGGAGGCCCGGTTCTGGATTTTCGTAGTATAGAAACGAACTCATAGCGATAATCGGCATGATTGAACTGATCGTTAACGTAATTAGCAAATGACCTTGCTCCAATTTTCGCAGCATCGGGGACCAGAAAAGATAAAGCGATAGAATACTGATCTCGATCAGGCTGATCATAAAGTAGAAGAAGGCTGGAATTTCTTCCAAGATTTTCCCTATTCCTACATCACCTGCTATAAACAGGATTTCTAGCACCCGAAATCCAATATACAACCGAAAAACGGGTATTAACCCAGCTTCTATCTTTGTTTCTTTCATAGTTCCATTCTAACACAAATGCACTCACGGTGAAATATGACGCGCGTCATATTTTTCCCACAATGATCTGACAACCGTCATAAGGAAGTTGTGACCGGATACACTGCAACGCCTGGCCCTATTTTGTTATAGTGGGAGACGAAGATGGATTTTGAGTTTTATTACCCGGCGTTCGCTTAATTATGGTCAAGTAAAAGGCTAGTTACCCTGTTTATTACGGTAAATTGCAACTGATTAGCCTTATTTTGATTGTGACAAAAATAACTTTCTTGTAAAAATTTGATT
>DAOUMU010000060.1:0-7577 GCA_034409055.1 Anaerolineae bacterium | reverse complement strand
AGTCCTGCCTAAAACTAGCGAAGCAATGATTTATGCGGCTATGGTTCGCCTGATGCTTCGTCGTCTGGCTCGTAATCCTGGCGTTGCTCTTTGATTTTTAATTTACATAACTTTTAAAACACGTTCTGAGCATTATCGTTTATTTGCACTCTCAATTCTTCAAAACAACCGGCAGGTAGACAGAACTACCCTCTATAACCTGGATGATTTTGGACCGACTGGGGATGCCATTTACGAAGACTGTCACAAGGGCGTGCCCTTGCGGAAAGTTATTGACAGCTACAGAGGTGAACAGAATATCGGAGAAGAGAGTCGTGGGGTCGGGTAGTAGCCAGCGTACTTGATCGTTATCCAGCCGGTGTAATTGCACCAGGGGATAATTAGTGGCCGAGTTGTTCCAGCTACCACCGGAGGCTTCGGCATTGTTGTAGCCACGGAAGCCGCTGCCGCCTATTGCCAGCTTGTTACCCGCTCTCAAGGATGAAGTAGCTACACTCAAGTCTGGCTGCCAAGCTGTTTGAAAGCCCAGCCCGAGGTCGTACAACTCTGCGCTGCTGAGAGTAATACCACCAGCATCCCAGCCCCCCACGACCAGCACTTTGCCGTTTGGCAGAAGCGTCGCTGTGTGATCAGCGCGGGCAGTATTTAAACTGCTAGTAGTGTTCCATATCCCCGTGGCCGGATCGTACATATTCACACTATTGATAGAGCTGCTCCCATTCCAGCCTCCCGCAACCAGCACTTTGCCATCAGACAGCAGCGTCATCGAATGATTACGGCGGACACTGGTCAGACTGCCGGTAACGCTCCAACTTCCCGTGGCCGGGTCATACACCTCCGTACTGTTCAGATGGCCGCTGACACTATTGTAACCTCCCGCAACCAGCACTTTGCCATTGGACAGCAGTGTCCCCCTGTAACGATAGCGAGCGGTGGTCAGGCTGCCGGTAACACTCCAACTCCTTGTGGCCGGGTCATACACTTCCGCACTGTTGAGATAACCACCACCACTGCCCGCATAACCGGCCGCGACTAGAACTTTACCGTCAGGCAACAGCGTTGCTGTTTGATAACCGCGGGCGGCGGTCAGGTTGCCGGCGGCACTCCAGCTACCCGTGGCTGGATCGTAAATCTCCACGCTGCTCAGATAGTCACCACTGCTTCCTCTGCCCCCTACAACCAGTACTTTGCCGTCAGACAGCAACGTTGCCGTGTGACGATAGCGGGCAGTAGCCAGGTTACCGGTAGTATTCCAACTTCCCGTGGCCGGATCGTACACTTCTGCGCTGCTCAGATAACCACTACCGTTGTTGCCTCCCACGACCAATACTTTACCATCAAGCAGCAGCGTCGCCGTGTGACGGTGGCGAGGGGTATTTAAGCTGCCAGTGGTGCTCCAGCCTCCCATAGCTGGATCGTACAACTCCACACTACTGAGAGAATTGGAACAGACAGAATTGGCGCAGCCTCCTACAACCAGTACTTTGCCATCAGGCAACAGCGTCGCCGTGTGCCAATAACGGGCAGTGTTTAGGCTGCCGGTAGCACTCCAATTCCCCATGGCTGAATCGTACACCTCTGTGCTGCTGAGATAGCTGTTGCTGCTGTTGTACCCTCCCACCACTAACACATTGCCACCAGACAGCAACGTCGCCGCATGCCTATAGCGAGCAGTATTCAGACTACCAGTGACACTCCAGTTTCCCATGGTTGGGTCGTACACCTCCACACTGCTCAAATAGCTTCCATCATTATCGGAGCCTCCTGTGACCAGCACTTTGCCGTTGGGCAGTAACGTCGCTGTGTGGTAACGACGGGCGGTGGCTAAGCTACCAGTGGTGCTCCAGGTTCCCGTAGCTGGGTTGTACACCTCCGTGCTGCTGAGATAGCCATTACCATTGTTGTAGCCTCCCGTGACCAGCACTGTGCCGTTGGGCAGTAGGGTCGCCGTGTGATTGCGACGAGCGGTAGCCAAGCTGCCGGTGGTGCTCCAGGTTCCCGTAGCTGGATTGTACACCTCCGCGTTGCTGAGATAGCCACTACCATTGTAGCCTCCTGCGACCAGCACTTTGCCATCGGGCAATAACGTCGCCGTATGCCTATAGCGAGCAGTGTTCAGACTACCAGTGACACTCCAGTTTCCCGTGGTTGGGTCGTACACCTCCACGCTGCTGAAATAGCCGCTACCATTGGAACCTCCTGCGACCAATACTTGGCCCTTGGGTAGTAACGTTGCCGTGTGAGAATCGCGAGCGGTGCCCATACTGCTGATGGTGCTCCAAATTTCCGTAGCGGGATCGTATATCTCCGCACTGCTGAGATAGCCGCTACTATTGTAACCCCCTGCAACCAATACTTGGCCATTAGGCAGCAGTATCGCCGTGTGGCGATAACGGGCGGCGTTCATACTACCAGTGGTTTTCCAAAGTCCTGTAGCCGGGTCGTACACCTCCGCGCTACTGAGATAGACATCACCACCTTCATATTTGTAGCCTCCTGCGACCAATACTTTGCCATTGGGCAGCAACGTTGTCGTGTGACGATAACGAGCAGTGGTCAGGCTACCTGTGGTACTCCAAGTGTTGGCGGCTCGGACTATCCGGGGGTAAGAAGTGCTGAGGAACAAGCTACACAGCAAAACCACAACCGGTATCAGCCGGGCGAGAACGGAAAGAAAAGATAATGACAAACCTTTGGGAAATTGGTCAATTTTCATTACGAAACCTCACAATCGATTATGCGTAATTCATTGCCAAGCATCCTGAGTAGCGCGGAACAGAGTGGAGCGCGTATCGAAGCCTGTCCTGAGCTAGGCCGAAGGGGGTGCGGTTTTGCCTCGAATCGGCGCGTTTACCGCACCCTTCGATACGGTTTCCGCTGCGCTCCAACCTACTCAAGATGCTACCTGACTAATTACGCATAATCGGTTCACAATGTTAGAGGGAGTATCCCCTGTGCTATCAAGTCTAATGGTGTCGATTTTCCCGTACGAGTTGATCTGGGTTTTGCTATCGAGTGGACGTTATAAGCTGCACGTATCGAGGTATACTTTCAGACCGAAAGTATATCATATTATGGCTGTTATGAACAACAATTTGGAGATTTTCCCAACCCTTCTTAATATGACAGGCCAAATGTTTCGGTGTAAAATATGGGTTCGCTCATTCGCCATTCATCATTCGTAGAAAGGACTGTTTGTTATGTTTATTGTCCACGTGCACGTCCACGTCAAATCTGAACGGGTCGAAGCATTTCGCCAGGCCACGCTGGAAAATGCCCGCCAGAGCGGGCAGGAACCCGGCATCGCCCGCTTCGACGTCATCCAGCAACGGGATGACCCGACCCGCTTTGTCCTGGTCGAGGTCTACCGCACCCCGGAAGACCCGGCCCGGCACAAAGAAACGGCCCACTACCAAACCTGGCGCGACACAGTGGCCGAGATGATGGCCGAGCCGCGCCACAGCGTCAAGTATGACAATATCTTTCCCGAGGACGAAGGGTGGGGTTGAGTCGATGAACTTCGAATTTGCCACAGCCACCCGTATCATCTTCGGGGCGGGTCAACTCAAGCAGGTCGGTTCACTGGCCGCCGGTATGGGCCGGCGGGCCCTGGTGGTGACGGGCCGCACCACCGAACGAGCCAGGCCCCTGTTCGACCTGTTAGCTGCCCACAACCTCAGCACCGCCACCTTTACCGTGGCCGGGGAGCCAACCATTGAGGTGGCCCAACAAGGCACGCAGCGCGCCAGAGAAGAAAAATGTGACCTGGTCATCGGCTTTGGCGGGGGGAGTGTCCTGGATACCGGCAAGGCCATTGCCGCCCTGCTGACCAACGAGGGCGAACCGCTCGACTATTTGGAAGTGATCGGCCGGGGTAAACCGATTACCCGGCCAGCCGCTCCCTACATCGCCATCCCCACCACGGCCGGTACCGGCGCTGAGGTCACCCGCAACGCCGTACTGGGCTCGCCGGAGCACCGGGTCAAGGTCAGCCTGCGCAGCCCGCTCATGCTACCCCGCCTGGCCCTGATCGATCCAGAACTGACCTACGATCTGCCCCCGGCCCTGACCGCCAGCACCGGCCTGGATGCTCTGACCCAGGTGTTGGAACCCTACGTGTCCCACAAAGCCAACCCCCTGACCGATACCATCTGCCGCGAGGGGCTGTACCGGGCCGCCCGCTCGCTGCGCCGGGCCTACGAACAGGGGGACGACCTGGCCGCCCGTGAGGATATGGCCCTGGCCAGTCTCTGTGGCGGTTTGGCCCTGGCCAACGCCAAGCTGGGCGCTGTTCACGGCTTTGCCGGGCCGTTCGGCGGTATGTTCCCTGCTCCGCACGGGGCCACCTGCGCCGCCCTGCTGCCTCACGTGATGGCCGTCAACGTCCAGGCCCTGCAAGCCCGAGAGCCGGACAACGCCGCCCTGCGCCGCTACGACGAAGTCGCCCAAATCCTGACCGGCAGCGACCAGGCCACCGCCAGCGACGGCGTAGTCTGGATACAGGCCCTATGCCAGGCTCTGCCGGTTCCTAACCTGTCCACCTACGGCCTGACCGAGTCAGATTTCCCGACGCTGATCGAAAAAGCCTCGCGAGCCAGCAGTATGCAAGGCAACCCGATCAAGCTGACAACCGGGGAACTGGCCCAGATTCTGAGCCGGGCCTTGTGAGGTGATTTGGTAACGAACCATGAGAGCCCTACATTTCGACCAAACCCTGCAATTTAAGCCCAACGCCCCTGACCCCACCCCCCCACCCGGCGAAGCCCTGATCCGTACTCGCCTGGCCGGTATCTGCAACACCGACCTGGAAATCATCCGGGGTTACATGGGCTTCAGCGGTATCCTGGGCCACGAATTTGTCGGCGAGGTGGTCCGGGCCGACGATGCCCCTGACCTGGCCGGCCGGCGGGTGGTGGGCGAGATCAACGCCTACTGCGGCCACTGCCCCACCTGTCTCCGGGGCGATCCCACCCACTGCCCCCACCGCACCACCCTGGGTATTGATCGCCGCGACGGCACTATGGCCGACTACTTCACCCTACCCACCAAACTACTCTACCCCCTCCCCGACACCATACCCGACCAGTGGGCCGTCTTTACCGAACCTCTGGCCGCCGCCTGCGAAATCACCGACCGGCTGCCCGTTCGCCCCACCGACCGGGTGGTCATCCTGGGTGACGGCAAGCTGGGCCTGCTCATTGCCCAGGTATTGCAATTGACCGGCTGCGACCTGCTGGCCGTCGGTCGCCATCCCGACAAACTGGCCATTTTAGAACGTCGCGGCATTCCCACCCAACTGGCCGGTCAAGACATCAAGCCGGGCGCCGATATCGTGGTCGAGGCCACCGGCAGCGCCGCCGGCTTTGCCACCGCCCGCGCCCTGATCCGTCCCCGGGGCAGCCTGGTCCTCAAGAGTACCTTCCACGGCGACGTCACCCTGAACCTGAGCATGGTCGTCGTCGACGAAGTCACCCTCGTCGGCTCCCGCTGCGGCCCCTTCCCGCCTGCCCTGCGCCTGCTCGAACAACGCCTGGTCGACGTCGAACCGCTCATTCAGGCCACCTTCCCCCTGGACGACGGCCTGGCCGCTTTCGAACAAGCTGCCGCCCCCGGCGTGCTCAAAGTCCTCCTTTCGACCTGACCGCAGGCGGCAGCCGACTGCGGGCCTAAAGACCCGCACTAAAAGAGCAAAGCCCTATCGGGCTAAAATTTGACTTTTTAGGGTGCTTTTAGCATCCTTCGCTCTTTCAGCCCGATGGCTTTAGCCTCGGGCTTTCAGTTGGCATTGTTCAAACTGTTATTGACCATTACAATTATCTGTGTTAATCTGCGGAAAATCTGCGAAATCAGCGTTAAACATACCAAATACGAGGTCACAATCCCGATGAAATCCACACCACCCCTGATCGGCATCCCTTGCCGCCACGACATCAGTACTTACTACGCCGGCCGTCCGGTCAACGCCCAAAACGATTCGTATATGACTGCCGTCTCCCGGGCCGGCGGCATTCCCTTCTTGATGCCTATGAATTTGCCCGCCGCCCACCTGAGAACCTTATACGACCTGGCCGCCGGCATCTTACTGAGCGGCGGGGGCGACATCGAACCGTCTCTCTATAACCAGCCTCCGCGTCCCACCCTGGGCGACGTGCAGCCGGATCGAGACCACGAAGAAATCACCATCAGCCGCTGGGCCGGGGCCGAAGGCAAACCTCTCCTGGCCATCTGCCGGGGCATTCAAGTTATCGCCGTGGCCGCCGGTGGTACCCTCTACCAGGACATCCCCTCCCAAATACCCCAGGCCACCCTTCACCGTTACGCCTACAACAACGAAGAAAACTGTCCGTACGAACACCTGGCCCACGAGGTTGAGTTGACCCCCTCCTGCCGGCTGGCTCAGATTGTCCAAACCACCCGCTTCTGGGTCAACAGCCTCCATCACCAGGCTGTCGACAGCGTTCCTCTACCCCTCCAGATTGCCGGCCGCTCCCCCGACGGCGTGGTCGAAGTGGTCGAGCACCCCGACCACCCCTTCTACTGCGGCGTCCAATGGCACCCGGAAGTCCTGGTGGCCGAGCACGACACAGCCCGCCGAATTTTTGAGGCATTTGTGCAAGCTTGTACGGTATAGATATATATCACCCGTCAAGAAAAATTCACCGCAGCCACTCTCCGCTACCTCTGGCAAAGTTTAGGGAGTTCCGAAATTTAAATCATCCCAAAACTTTCGGCGGCGTGAAGGTATCATCTCAATAATTCGGGGTAGGTAGGGGCGAGGCAACTCGGAGAGCAGGTTGTTTGCTCCGAGACCCTCAATCCGAGTTGCCTCGCCCCTACTTTTTGAGAAGATACGCGTGAAGCGTAAAACGTGAAACGTGAGGGTTTATGGCCCAAAACCCTCACGTTTCACGCTTCACGTCACTTGCCCTGCGGGCCTGCCCTGCGGGTTCACGGAGTTAGGACAATTACCCGCCTGTACCCACAGGGCACAGGTGGACAAAGATATTTTTTCGGAATTGCCTAACAGCTTTAAAAGTGCCACGCCCCAACGTTCGCGCCTGGCGCTACCAGAGGGGGCGTGGCTTTTTTATATTTGCCCGGTGCCGCACCTGGCAGCACCGGCCAGGCGTCCCCCCGGAAATCTCTTGTGGGGGCTCTGCTCCTGGGGAGCAGACAGGCCGCGCCATTTTTTAATAATTGCCTCGACCACGCATCCGCCCGAAGGCCAACCCGTGGTATTGCCGGCAGGGGGTAAGAAAATGTGGGAGACCACAACCCGCACCCCAATGTTGTTGTTCCTGTTGTTCGGGTTGTTCTGGTTACGGGCCGCGCAGCGAGCGTTGTTCTGTTGGTTGTTCCACGCCCCGCCCCGCAACACACGGTCTCCTCGGCCTGCGCCCGCAACAAAGTTGCCCGCCTATTATAATTGGTTACCTGCTCTGCTGAAAATTTTAAATCGACCCGCTTACGTTATACTGAGTTGACCATCAGGAGTATAATACAGGCTTCAAAAAACATCTATTATTGAAAAGAGGTCAACTCATGAACGAACAACGTCTCACAGCTATTCAAGAATT
>DAOUMU010000059.1:0-30819 GCA_034409055.1 Anaerolineae bacterium | reverse complement strand
GGGTTTGGTCAGTGTTGTCATACCCAATAAGACTCAGCAGATCCAATTTTGTGCTCACGATGGGTCCGTGATCCGTCGTATCGCCGGTCATGGACCGGCTTGGAGCGTTAAATTTGGATCTACTGAGACTCACATCATTTCTGGCAATACTCACCCATTGTATCATCAAGCATCAGTAGATAGTCATTACCTTCAATATTGAGCGTAATTGTACCTTCAATATCTTCCTCGCTTGAGATCAATGTTAAACTTATGACAGGTTCAGGTGGACGATTTGGGTCAGGATCAAGGGGAAACGATGTTGGTTTTTCATTTGCCATTTTTTCAAATGGATTTAGAACGAATTTTTCTCCATTTAGTCCCACTTCTTCTGGAGAGTTAATATTGGCTAATTGCAACACAACACTCGTTCCAGATGTGCCAAATTTATCATCTGCAGGGATATAACTGCTTATTGTTAGTGTCGCCTCTTCATCCGGCTCAATAACATCTTCACTCACATACTCACATATCCTGGTTTCTTGCGTTTTTGAAAATATTTCTGATAAAGTGGGACGATCTTGTGTATCAGGCTCAGGATATTCTGGCACCTCATCCAATGGAGTAAGGGCGAGGTGTTGCGTTACATCCGCAGTTATTATTCCAGTGGATTGTATCGTATATTCAGCGGAAAACTGTTTCCAGCGTCCTTCTTCAATAAGAAACTCTCCTTGCCCAACAAAATCGCATTTCATTGAACTGGGCACAGGCGCTGCAGTGAAAAATGGAATATCCTGCTGGCCTTCTACCGACTCGGCAATCCGATACTCTAAAACGGCTACCATCTCCCCAGTGGGTGTTTCGATGATTTCTGCTAGCTTGACCTCATTGACTCTGTCGGAGTTCTCTACAATAAATTGAGCAGAGTTGAGTAAGATACACGTCAAATCAATTTGCCACGTATCCCCTACTTCAACAGGTTTTGTCGGTAGCTCAAAGAACAAGGCTAACAAATTCTTTTGTTGTTGAGCAACATAAAAAGAAGTTATTTCACCTTCGGGGCTAATTTCTCCGCGCAACTGCGCTGTACCTTGCATCCCGGATAGTAATTGGCCGAATCCTTGCGCGAAAGAATTATCCGGGGCTTGTTCAGGACAGTCTACGTTATCTAGAAACATTTCAATAGAAATATTGCCGGTCGGGTTCTTTTCAAGGATGGACACCATTGAGTAGTTTTGCTCACAAGCCTCCATATCTTCAAATAATTCCTCAAAAGGTGAGGGCGGGGCTTCGTCCCCCTCAGCAAGCTGACCAAAGTTAAATACTTGACCAAAATCTATAGAGGATTCCGTGATTGACACTTCCATAGCAGTTTTGTAGGCGATGGGCTGCCCATCTTCTATTTTCCAGTTCAGTTCATAACTAACAGCCGTGGGAGTCAGGGTTGCGGTTGGTTCTGGCATGGGGGGGACAGTCGGTGTGCCCACATCTGCTGCCGCTTGTTGGACCGGAGACGGTGCAGGCTGCGAAAGGCGGTTGAATGCCGAATACAACGTATGACCGACAAGGCCACAAGTAAAAAGCATTAAGGTCGGTAGAACTACAAAGGCAAGAAGTTTCCAAGCAAGAGTTTCATTTTTAAGTTGATGCCACATCTTGTTCTCCTAATTGGGGATTAGAATAGAATTAATCGAGAGGAAAAACAGCATTCATGATCCGATCAATAACAAGTGATGGTAACTTCAATGACAGGTGCCGCACGCGGTCGCATCGTTCCAGATGTCCGGCTAACCGGTCTGAATCCCAGGACCGGATCTTCTGACGGCAGGCCGGATACATCAATGGTTAAGTCGTACAAGAATCGGGACTGGTGCGGTACTACCCCTGAAGGTTCATCATTGACGACTATAGGCGGGTGCTCAATGATTGGTGTGGCGACGGCTGACGATGCCACTTTGCTTCTTGGTACGCTCCATAACTGGAAGGTTTGACCGCTAAACTGTAGATCACGGCTATGGGCGTCCTCATTGCTAAGGACAACTACCATGTGGATTTCATCTATCCCTGAAAAGGGTATATCCGTTTCGTACCACGAGTCTGTAGGCCCCAACACTAAATCTCCGGGACATTGGGGGTCAGAAACCGGCACAGTTGAATTAATTGAATTACAGGCAGCCACTGCGAGAGATATGGCTACAAACACGATCAGGCTAAAGACAACTGAATGAGACAGTTCACCTTTACTCATAGCTCCCTACCTTGAGCTCAACCGCCAGGCGCGGTGAGGTCTACGTCCCCGAAATCGAGCGGCGAAGCCCGGCCGGCTGCATCGAGCGGGGGTTAACAATGTCTTTAGATGGCCACGTCGCCATAAAATCATACTACCAGTATATCACACTAAACTACCGAAAACCAATTTTGTAACGCGTATGGGACGCAGACTGCGAAGCGTGCAGATAAACGCTGATAAATAACCACCCCCTGCCACCTTGCCACCCTGCCGCCCTGCTATCTTGGTCGGTTCCTAATGAGCTTAAATGTGACATATGTCCTATTTTATAATGACATTTGTCACTGGATAGGATCCCCTCTTATCATTCATACTACAATAATTAAATCGATACCATGATATCGATTTTTGAAAACGTTCCCCTGTCAACACTCCAGGAGTAGACATTGCCAACGATTAGCGATGTAGCTAAGTGGGCCGGTGTAGCCCAGGCACGAGTTCGCCCTGGCCTCCCAGCTCACGCGCACGCCGAGCTCGCGCACCTTCCCGCCGGCTCTGTTCGAATTCACGGGTCAGTACGTCTCCGACTGGCGCAGTATGTGTGCCATGTCGGTGATGATGTTGATCCCGGCCATTATATTTGTGGCCCTGGTCCAGGGCCAGTTGATGGAAGGGCTCACTTCGGGCGCTACGAAGGGGGAGGATGTTCATACGAGTGTCTAAAAATAAAATCAAAAGTTATTGAAAGGAATGTAAACCATGAGTCTTGAAGCTATCTACGAGGCAGTTCTTAACGGAGATGCCAAAAAAGCGGCCGCCGAAGTGCAAGCTGCTCTGGAAGCTAATGTCCCGGCGGAAGAGATCCTAAAACAGGCCTGTATCCCGGCTATGGGTGAAGTGGGCCGTCTCTTTGAAATAGGGGAAAAGTTCGTCCCCGAAATGCTCATCGCCGCCCGGGCCATGCAGACCGCCGTTGATATCCTCAAACCGCTTCTGGTCGAGGCAGATATTCAAGTGGTAGGGAAAGTGGTCATAGGAACCGTGGCCGGTGACTTGCACGATATTGGCAAGAATCTGGTCGGCATGATGTTAGGAGGGGCCGGTTTCGAAGTGATCGACCTGGGTACCGATGTCGCTCCGGAAAAGTTTGTAGATTCTGTTCGGGAAAATGGACCCGACATTGTCGGCATGTCGGCCTTGTTGACCACTACAATGACCTCCATCAGTGCCACCATCGAAGCCTTAACCGAAGCCGGTTTGCGCGATCAAGTCAAGGTGCTCATCGGCGGTGCGCCCATTACCCAAGATTTTGCCGATAAAGTGGGTGCTGATGGGTTTGCCCCTGACGCCGGTAGCGCAACTCGCGTCGCAAAGGCATTGGTCGGAGCGGCCTAGCCATCAATATGAGCGAGTTGACCCGGCGGAGTTCGAGCAGGCCCTGGCCTGGGTCAAGGCAAACTGCCCCGAGGGCAGGGATTACAACCCGCCGGAAATGCAGCCGTACGGTAAATACTAAGGACCTGCTGAAAGATAGTAAACGGTCCGACTTTTACGGTCGGACCGTTTTTTGTCACCTGATTTATAGTTGTCCAGAAATCAGTCCATTTGCTTGATCGCTTCCATCATCTCTTCCGGCGAAACTTCTCGGACCGTTTTGGCAAAGGTTAACTGGTAACCATCGGGGTCCTTAATAGTAAAGCTGCGATCACCCCAGAACTGATCTTCAATCTCTTTGACGATGGTCACCCCTTTTTCTTTCAACATAGCGTAATATTGGTCGATGTCGTCCTCTTCGCCGCCCAATATGTAAAAATCTACCCCCGCCCCCCGATAGGGTAGTAGTTCCGCCGGCAACCAGGTGGTTGGGCCAAACATAAAGCTAACATCTTTCCACTGAACATTGGCATAAATGAGTTTACCATCTGGACCGGGAAATTTACCCTTTTCCTCAAAACCGAGGGTCTGGGTATAAAACTCCAGGGTTTTTTCAACATCTTCAACCATTAAAGTTGGGGATAGCACTTTTATTCTCTCCTTTCAGTAAATAAGTAAGAACACTCTTTAGAGAAATTGAGTATAGAACATATGTTCTGATTTGTCAAATCGAGGAGTGAAAAATTGAGTTCGAATTAATAGGGGAATTCAGCCGCCAATGCCTGCTGAGTAGCGCTGGTAGGAGCAGTAACGGCGATAAAATAGCGGTCGTTATTCCAGGCCAGGCCATAGGCTTGCTCGGCAAAGCCGGGCGCTGACCACTGGATATAGTTTTTATCGATATAGAGGCGCTCTTTCCATTCGGTAAGATTGGCCTGCCCTTCCAGGAGGGTTTTATAGTTTTCCAGGTAACGGCGGGCATTGATGTATGATTCTGCTTGAATCATCACCACGCTGGCCGGATTGCCAGCTTCATCCAGGTAAGTGGCCTGAACCACAATGGCCCCAATGTATGGATCTTCGAAAGCCCGTTCTTTCTTTAAGTCGACCAGTTTGAAGTTGCCCACGTTCCTGGGCATAGCATCTTCCAAAAATTTGTTGGTGGGTGGCGTGGGCCGGTCGTGAATACCGTAAGGGGCCGGATCATCTAAATTGTCCGGGATTATCAGGTTGGTTGGTAGACAGAACCAAAAGCCAATGGCCAGCAAAATGAGCGAGACAATCATAAAACGAAGGGCTTTACGCCGTTGTTCGGCCGGCGTTTCCAGGGTGGCCACCTCGTCCACCAGGTCTGGATCGTACCCCTGGGGAGCAATCAGCGACTCCAACTCGGGGTCAGGGGGACCGGCAGCAGATTGTACCTCTGAGTCTTTAGGGCGGCCGTTTGTTGCCGACATCTTAAATCCTTGTGTTTTATGGCTTATGATAAAAATTATACTTGCCGGTAAAGTAGGTGACAAGCGCGGGCGGGTACTTTGTCAATTCTTGACGCCTTCTGCTAAAATCGTCTCAGGTCATGCAAATGAGAGGTCGTCTTTAGGTGGCACCCACGCGGACCGTTAGCCGCACCTCAGGCCTGACATTATAGGAGGATATTTGTGCAACAAAACGATACTGCTCTACTAATCATTGATGTCCAATTGGGAATGTTTGAGGAAAGCAATCCTGTCTATCAAGGCGACAAGTTACTCGCAACCATCAGCAACCTGATTGCCAGGGTGCGAGCTGCTGGTCTCCCGGTGATCTATGTCCAGCATAGTGGTGCTGAGGGAGACTTGCTCGCCCCTGGCTCAGCAGGTTGGCCCATTTATCCAGCTATCGCACCAAGTGGGGAGGATTTAGTCATTCACAAGCACCATCCCGATTCGTTCCAAGATACCAAACTTCAGTGTGAGCTGGATGCAGAGGGCATCAAACATCTGATCGTAGTTGGTATTCAGACGGAGTACTGTGTTGACACCACCTGCCGTCGAGCATACAGCTTGGGCTACGACGTGATTCTGGTTCAGGATGCACATAGCACCTGGGATAGCGAACATCTCAAAGCTCCCCAGATCATTGCCCACCACAACGAGGTGTTGGGGGGCTGGTTTGCCACCTTGAAGACAGCAAACGGAATTTCAACTCATCACCATCCCCCATCCACTTCGATGGCCTGGCCGGTTAGATAACGCGAATCCTGGGAGGCCAGGAAGGCAACCACGCCGGCGATTTCCCACGGCTCGGCCATCCGTTTCATCGGGCACTCGTTGGCCCGCCTTTCCAGCCAGGCTTCAGGGGTCAGGCCATCCTGATTTTAACATTAAGCCGAAAAGAGGCAAAGAGAATAGGGGACAAATGCCGACTTATCGGCCAGCGTAAATTTTGACTTTATTGTAAATCTATGGCATGGTTTTCTTGTCAAGACGTAGTTAGTTCTGTTTCGGATGATATAAATTCGTCGCCTGGACTATCAGTCAGGGCGACTTTTTTTGTTTAGGTACAAACTGCGCGTTATAAAACAAAGGAGCTCTAATAATGACAGACACAAAGCTTACAGTTGCAGATGGCCAGGTCGTGAGTCTCGATTACACCCTGCGTCTCGATGATGGACAGGTGATCGATACCACAACCGGCCAGGAATCCCTGGAGTTTCTGCAAGGCTCGGGTCAGATTATCCCTGGTCTTGAGCAGGCGCTCTACGGCATGGCCGTTGGTGATGAGAAGGAAGTGGAATTAGCCCCGGCTGACGGTTATGGTGAAAAGAACCCCAATGCATTTGAAATAGTTCCCCGCGACATTTTTCCCTCCGATATGCAGTTAACTCAGGGGATGGGATTGCACCTGCGCGACGAAACGGGCAGAGTTCTCGTGGCCTATGTGGCTGATATTCGTCCCAATGATGTAGTGCTTGATTTTAACCATCCGCTGGCCGGCGAGACATTGTACTTTGAGGTAAAAGTCTCCGCGCTTCGACCCGCGACGGACGAAGAAATGGCACACGGTCACGCCCATCGCCCCGGAGAGGAACACTAAGCCGATACATTGATGGCCCCCCCAACCCCCCAAAGGAGAGTGCTTAAAAACTGTTCGTAGTGACGACTTTAGCCGTTAATTACCCGCATTATGGGGCCAAAAACGACCAAAGTCGTTACTACCAACCCTCAAATATTGACTTTTTGAGCACTCTCCAAAGGGGGGAGCGATGCCCAGATTCCCCCCTTTGGGGGGGTAGGGGGGCGGCTTAGAAGCTATCAATTACCATCAAGCCGCATATATTTAAGCTACTCCGTATAACCTGCGTGCAGTGCAGGTGTTGGTAATTGGAGATTGGTAATTTTGCTTAATCTCCAATTACCAACAAACCTCAACACTCACTATACCCACACTGATGACACTTCTTACAGCCCTCAATGTGCAGCAGGGTGGCTGAGCCACAACTGGGGCAGAAATCGAAGCTGAGTTGGGCGCTTTCATCCTCGTCGGGCAGGCCGGGCAACTCACTGGTTGGGCTAAACCCGACGTGTTCGGCCAGTACCTGGGCCACGGCATCGGCCATACTCATGACCCGGTTTTTGCCGAAACCCTGGGCTCGTCCCGACCCAATGCCCCGCAACTGGGCCACGATATCCTGGGCCCGCTCTTCCGGGCTCAGCGGACTGGGCATACGTAAAATCAAGCTAATCAGCCGGCCCAGGCCCTCCGCATCGGCGGCTACATCGCTGCCGGCTTTACCCACGTTGATGAACACTTCAAAAGGCTGTTCATCGCCATCCCCGTTGGCGTTGATGGTAATGTAAGCGGTGCCCAGCGGCGTGTTCTTACGGTAGGTTTTGCCATGCAAGGTGGCCGGCCGGGCGCGCCATTTGGGCTTTGGTTCCGGTGGCTTTTCAGACACTTCTTTTTTATCTGCCTCTTTCAAGTTGAGGACCTGCGTGTCCCGCGAGCCATCCCGGTAAATGGTGCCCCCCTTGCAGCCCAGTTCGTACATCAACTCGTACAATTGGCGGGTTTGCTCCACGGTGTAGCTGTTCGGTGTGTTGCAAGTTTTGCTGATGCTGGAATCGACCCAGCGCTGAATAGCGGCCTGCACCCGGACGTGGTCCTCTGGCTGCAAACCCATAGCGGTGACAAAGTAAGGAGGCAGCGGTTGGCCGGGGTTTTGGCTGACCCACTCGTCATACACCGTCACCCGCTCTTCGTGGCTGCCCATACGTCCTTTGCGCTGGAAGGTCCAGAAGTAGAAAGGCTCGATCCCGGTCGAGGTGTTGACCATCGTCCCGGTGGTGCCGGTCGGGGCCTGGGTGAGCAGGGTGACGTTACGAATGCCTTTTTCACGCACCGCCGTCTGGACGTGCGCTGGCATGCCCTGCATAAAACCACTCTGTAAGAACTGCTCGGCCTCGAACATAGGGAAAGCGCCTTTTTCGGCGGCATAGTCGGTCGAGGCCAGGTAGGCTTCGGTGGCGATGAACTCATAGAGTTGGTCCAGAAATTCGACGCTTTCCGGGCTGCCGTAACGGATTTTCAGCCGAATTAGCATTTCGGCCAGGCCCATCGTGCCCAGGCCTACCCGCCGCTCGCTGAGCTGTTGCTGTTTGTTTTTCTCAAAGAAGTAGGGGGTGGCATCGATGACGTTATCCAGGAAGCGGACGGCGTAACGCACCCCCTGGCCCAGTTTATCCCACGCTACCTGACCCTCTTTAACAAACTTGGCCAGGTTCAGCGCCCCCAGATTACAGACGCCCCAGGCAGGCAGCCCCTGCTCGCCGCAGGGATTGGTGCACAGGATGGGGGCGAAATACCAGGAGTTGCTCAGCTTGTTGTACCGCTCGACAAAAAAGACCCCCGGCTCGGCGCTGGCCCAGGCGCTTTCGATAATCGTATTCCAGATTTCGCGGGCTTTCACCGTTTTGTGCACGATGACCGGCTTGCCGGCGGCCTGCCAGGTGGCTAAATTACCGTCCCAGGTGTCGTCGTAATCCGGGTAAGTCGTATCGGGAAAGATTAGCTCCCAATCGGCATCGGTTTTGACCGCTGCCATAAAATCGTCGGTAAGGCCCACGCTGATATTAGCGTTGGTGATGCGGCCCATATTACGTTTGCTATTGATAAACTCCAGTACGTCGGGATGCCACACGTTCAGGATCAGCATCAAGGCCCCGCGCCGGCTGCCCCCTTGTTCAATCAGCCCGGTCACGAAGCTGTACAGCTCACCCCAGGAAACGGAACCGCTAGAGCGACCGTTCACCCCCCCCACGTAAGCGTGGCGGGGGCGCAGGCTGGACAGATTGATGCCGACCCCACCTCCCCGGGACATGATCTCGGTCATCTGGGTCAGGGTGGCCATGATCCCCTCCCGGCTGTCCTCGGGGCTGGGCAGCACGTAGCAGTTGTAGTAAGTCAGGTCCTGGTTGGTCCCGGCGGCGGTCAGAATGCGCCCGCCGGGCACGAATTTCCAGTCGTCCAGCAGCCAGCGGAACTTTTCCTGCCACTCGGCCTGCTCTTCCGGCCTCTCTATCATGGCCATGCCCCGGGCCACCCGGTCCAACATCTGGTTGGGATGGGTTTCCAGGGGTTTGTCAATGTGCTCGCGGGCCCGCTCGACGATTTCGCCGTCCCGCAGTTCAATGGTCACTGCCTTGCCGTTCAGGTTGGTGATGGTGCCAATCTCCCGTTGGCCCGTTTCCAGGTTGACGGCCACAATGACCGTATCACCCACGGCCACCGACTCCTTCTTGCCATCTTTCAGGGCGTAGCGGTCAAGAAATATTTTTTCACCCAGCGGATGAAGGCTGTTGGTGGTTTGATGACCGTTCTCGCTGGGGGTAATCTTCTGTTGTTGTTTTTCAGTCTGGTTGAGGGTCATACCGTCTCTCCTTTGAATGGCCTGTTTCTTAGTACTTGGCCATTGGTTAGTATCTTTAAGTTTTCGCAAATTTGTCGTCAGTTTCGCCACCGACGTTCGCCCCAAAGTAAACTTCAGGGCTAAAAGCTCGAGTACGCTAAAGTTATACTGCGTTGAGTTATACGGAGTTGACGACTGATTTAGTGCCTTGAGTGGCCCCCCCAACCCCCCACAGGGAGGGGGGAGCGATGCCTAAATTCCCCCTTGTGGGAGGTTAGGGGGACGGCTTAGAACCTATCGATCACCATCAAGCCGCATATATTTAAGCTATTCCGCCATATCTTTAAGAACAATAGTTCTCAAAGACGGTTTTGACACATCTCTTATCCAATGTTATGCTGCTACGAGGTCGGAGAGTTTGTCAGGGGCGAAATTATTTACTCCTGACGAATTCTCTCGGTCCTTTGGCGGTCTCGGTCATGGCTTTCCTTTAGCCCGGCTTGGCAAGGTTTTGGCTAAAGTGAATCAGACTGAGACCGCTCTTGTTTTTGACGATGAATCCGGTTTCGACATCGGAGATCTTCTCGTCCGTAAGTCTATATGCCGAATGACGTGTTGCGTGTTGCGTATCGCTTGCGTGCCCCTGTCCTATGGGGTGGCGGCGTGGAGGTAATTTTTACGCTCCCCGCTTCCCGCTCTACGCTCTACGCTTAACGCTTTCCGTTACGACTTGCTGCGCTATATTTAGCTATATTCTTACCTCCTTTCTTCCCTATTCGGCCAACCTCAAACGTTTTCACCACGCTCAATGGCCTCCACAGCCTCTTTTGCTTCTTTCAGCCCTGCCCCCGTTTGCTCACGATACAGTTTGATGGCCTCGATCTTACGTCCCCGGTCGAGCAATTGCTGGATTGAGGGGATCAACGCCTCATGCCCGGCATATACTTTCTCCGTCTCACGAGTGACAACACCGTCTAGCGTGACTTTGAGGCTTGACCCGCAATACTGGCAGGTCACCAAGCCTTGTTTGGTCGCCACTTTTACCGGCGCGCCGCAGTGCGGACAGTTGACCGATTCAACCGCCTTATCAGAACCCTGCGGACGAAGATGAAACCTGCCGCCCCGCTGCCAGGTCAGCCAGGCCGAAGTGGCCAGAACGATCGTTAGGCCAAATATCAGGAAGCCCCAGGCCCCCCGGCGCATCTGTGGATCACCATCAGAGCCGTAAATGACCAGCCACATGCCTCCGGCTACCATCATAAGGAAAGCAAACCGCCTCCACTGCCTTACATCCCTCATTTACCCCTCCGTATTGGGTTTTCGTAACTACCTACTATGTCATTCTGAACAGGTGAAGAATCCCCAAGGTTTTGGTAAATACCCAAGGGGCACAGGGTAGACCTCTTTTGGGCCAAAGTTTCGGAGATTCCTCGTCGTCTATGCCCTTTGGGTACTGCGCTTCTCGGAATGACATGAGGGTAGGCAGTCACGAGTTTTCTTTCACTGCCGGGTGCATACATAGGTTGTTTGTAATCCTTGGCCGTATTCGGCCTCGTCAATGCGGAAGCCGGCTCGTTCGAGCAAACCTTCCATAATCCAATCATAGGTGCTGTATTCCTCCCGAAGGTGTACCTCGGCTTCTGCGGCTAATTCGGGCCCGGATTCCTGGCGAATCGACTGGATCCAACTGGCCAGCACCTCGTCCAACTCCTCGACGTCTGACGGGAACACGATGTCGAACAGCAGCAATCGCCCGCCGGGTTTTATCATGTCAGCGGCTCGCCTCAAACCAACCTGTTTCCAATGGTCCGGTAAATGGTGCAAAACCACGATCGATACCATCGCATCCACCAATTCAGCCTCGTGTTCGTAGGTCAGAAAGCCGCCCACCCGGCAGACAACGTTCGTCAGGCCCGCTTCTGCCAGCTTGGCCCGACAGACCGCCAACATGGCCTCGGACACGTCCACAGCGTATACCCGTTGGCAATAGTTCGCCGCGTGAATGGCGAAGGCCCCTGTCCCCGCTCCCATATCGATGACCGTGCTCTCCGGCCCAAGTCCGAGCCGGTTGACGATCATCTCGGCCGCTTTCTCGTAATTGCGGAATCGTTGGTGCCTTTCATCGTACCGCCGGGCTTCCGCCATATCCCGATAATCCACGCCGGCCGGTATTGATTCGTCGTATGTCCATGGTAGTTTATGCTTCATGATAATTTTAACCTCAAAATGATAGGCGCTTATCGCATCAATATGTTACGATACTGGCCCTGTGGGTTTTGGATTTACGATTGAGATTGCTCGTTCAAACCAATCGTAAAGCGTCAATCTGAAATCGTAAATCGGCGTAGATGCTATTTTCTATCAAAGAACGGATTCTTGGCACTCACACTTAAGGGTATCCCATAAGCTATTTTTACCTCTTCACCTAACACACCCATCTCTAAAACAGCTTGACCAACGGTATACATAATTCTGTTATCAACGCGATGATCCATGGCCACACTGACGGCTGAACCTACAGCTATGCCCAGGTCGCCTGTATTAAAGACACAAGGATGGTCCGGGTGTTTTTCTTTTTCATCACAATTTACAAAACCACACATCCCGCAAGGCGTTAATCCTAATGATTTGATTTTGGTGCCCAGCAAAAGCATCACTTTAGATGAAAGGATATTTTCCGCATCTCTGTGAAAAAATTTAGGCGCGTTCTTTCGTTGCACCATGTCTTTTAATTTATCTGATATTTTTTTAATATCATCTTCTTTAACCAGGGCCATGACCAGATTATCAACGCCCCGCGCTTTGGGAGCCGTTCGAGCCGCAATAATCATCTTCTTAGCCACGGCCAGAACAGCCTCATCTCTTAAATCTTCTTCATAAAAAAGCTTCATTGATAAATAAACCCTCCAGATAATTACCACTTGTCATCCACCAGCCACTCTTTTGCTGCCTCAACGTTATCGAATAAAACCACCTCCCGCCCGCCAACCCGGGTAATGGAACTCAATATGATTCTCCTGGGCTGAGTAACTCTGTTAACAATAACGGCGGCCTTGCGAATATGACGACCTAGCCGCCAGGCATAACCCTTAATGAGACGAGCCATAGCCATAGACAGAACGGTGTTCCGAAGATCAACCAACCCCAGTATGGAGTTCTCAGGCTGCTCTATAACAGTCAATGACATTTCCTCGAGCTCTGTTTTCAAGGGAGTAAGGTCTAGTTCGAAGTTAGAGAAATCCACATAAAAAATCTGTGCCCCTCTGTGGTTGATCCATCGGGACTTCATCTGTCACCTCCTGCGATCTCGCCACCGCTCACTGTATTGTTCATCATTCTCGCAGTCGCGCTCGAACCTCCATCAGGGCGGCCTGTGCTAGCCCGATGATTGAAATCATCGGCTGCTATGGCGAAGTGCGTTCAAAACGCACTAAAATCCGGTTTTCCAACCCGTTTTAACGGGTTTCGCATTATTAGCGGGGCGTTTCAACGCTCCGCACTCCGCTTCTTTCAGCTAGACCTTCTCACAAAACTGACCTTGATTATGGGAAAAAGTACCCACCATCCTTAATCTTATCCAGAGCTTGTTCGAGAGATATACCCCGGGCAATTTCAAACCACTGGCCCGTATGCCTCATATAGGCCAGGTGAAACGCATCTTCTCCCGCATATTCCAGACGAGCGAATTTGTCCTCAAAAGAAGAAGCCAGGGCAGAGGGGCCAGGCGAGTTGTACTTCGAGCAGAAGTAGAAATAGTTCCGATACCACTTGGTATATATGTCCACCAGGTAGTTAAATTGCGCATCTTCAGCCGGAGGTTTGATGTATTGTGGCTTCAAAACCGAGTCAATCAATTCGTTGGCTTTCCTCTCCACCTCTTGCTTAGCCCTGTCCGGGACTTTCGGCTTAGATGGCTTGGGTGGACGATAGACCCATCTTTTCTTTGTCATAATTATCACCGTATGCCTTTCTATGGTTGTTTTTCTCTGAGCCGGCCGAAGGAATACCTGGGCACCTAGGGCCTGTTCAATGACCAATTGTTAATTGTTAACATTGCCTTTGACTACACCTTGGTAACCGCATAACTGAAATTGGAGCAAGTCAATTGGTGGGAAATAAACTGCCAAAAACAACTGCAAAATGGCCTCAATTTTCCAAAAAAGTGGTGTTTCTGCCTCCAAAGTGAGGCGTCGTCCCTATCACATTTACATTTATGCGATTATCAGAGTGCCGATCAAACCTGATGCTAATTGTTAATTGAGTAGTACTCTTTCGACAATCTTTGTGTGGGTTTGGTGTATACGCACCTCTCTCACGTTGGTTACACGGCGCTGTTCTCTGCGTCAAGTTAATGCGCTTGTTAGCCATCCTTTTGGCCTACATCTGATTCTTGTCACGCATCTTTAAAAATAATTCTTGCAAAGCTTTCCAAGCCCGACGCCATAATTTTCTATCACGATAATATTGTGCAATAAGTTCTTGACGATTTCGCTTTTGCCGCTCTGCATCCAGATTATGTCTTATCTTTGAAAGTTCCTCTCTAATTCTGCTTAGGACTTGTAAAAAAATAAGTTGGACATTTCCCCGTGCATATACCGAATAAAATGTCCAAGTTATTTTTTAACACCTCCTTAATTGGGTTGGTACATCTTCGGGTGGCAATAGCAATCCAGCTTCATACCAACTATCCTTTTGACGCTTGAGGTCTATTTCATATACAGTTTCTTGTTTACGTTTGAATGTGTTATGCCATTGAAGTTTCATAACTACCTTGTCAAAATCAGCCGCCAATTTTTCAAGATTAAATTCACGACCTGGTAAATAGAATTCTTCGTGTGCCTCGGAAAGAAGCACGGGATGTCTCCATACTTGTGGTTCAGTGTCATTAGCTGGGTCCAATCGGATTTCTGCTTTGATGTTAAGAGCTGCCCCTCGTCCTGCATTATGTATTCGGAGTTTTACATTCTTTGGCTCAAATGGTATTAGGGTTGATACCAAATGCGGTTCGACTTCTGCTTCGCGAGCACGTCGCATCTCTCGCACCATTCCCCACGTTAAGACCACATATATAGCAGTAATAGTGATGAGGATTAAGTTCGAGTATTGATTCAGAGTTTCAAGAATCTGGATTATCACATTCATTTTTGAGATTTTGACTTGCAGATTGGCTGGCTAACGGCCGCCATTCAGGGGCGGCACGACGATACTTTACCTAGAGACAAGACACTACACAAAACACCCCACCAATGTAAAACAAACTTTGCCGGCGCAGACAACCCAAAAAATTAAACTAACTCGATAGGCAACACCCGCAACAACAAAACCAGAGCTTGAGCTGTCCCTTACAATGGCATTGTTGGGCGGAGTGGTAAAGTGAGCACATGCTCTTTGCCGGCAAACGGGTCCTTACTATGACTCTGGGTGAACAGCAAGAAATTGTTTTATTCTCCTATCTGACCATTCCCACGCATCCCAGCCGCTATAGAGTGCAAAAGCCTTAGCTGCGTAACGGTCTAGACCGCGTATTATCTCGGCAAGTTGGTCGTTGCTCAAATTGGGTAGGGTGTCGCGTAGTGTGCCTGAGGAAATTAGCTTTACTACTACTGGTTCGGTACGCGATTTATAGTAAGCACCAAAGCTGGGGTACGACCTCTCAACGTCTACCTGTCCAGTTTCTTTTATAGACGTATATACGCATTGTAGGAAGTCAAATTGACAAACGGAGCTAATGATTTGATCCTTATCGGACATAAAGAAGTGTAACAACCATTGGTGGTTTTCGATGCTACTGATTGTAGGTTGTACCCAACCTTGTTTTTCGAGTTGTCTCGCTCTTGAAGCCATTGTAAGAATATAACGAGACCAATAGTAGAAACGATAATAATCATCCCATTCAATCTCTTGTTGGACGAGTTCTTGTACTAGTTGCCAGTGATTGCGATTAACTAATATGCTTCCTAGAGTATAAACTCTAAGCATGATTTCTTGCCAAATCCAAATCTTATTAACGGAGGAAGTCGGTCTTCGTAAGATCGGAATATCGGCCTTCTCTGCTTGATAACATATGCTGTATAGTGCTCTCTGACTGTCCTCGAATAAATCCCACCGTTTGTACTCTACGCAGGTTGTTCCAATAGCTAATAGGCTATCGAGGATTGGGATGAGGCGGTTATCCCTTAATTCTAATACTTGGTTGTCATCGTCCGGTTCGATACCATTGAGGTGTTGAAAGAAAAGACCAGGAGTCTTTTGAATGTATCTTTGGACTGTTATTGTCCGATCTTGCTCGAGAAAATCTGTGGTCTTTTCGTAAATAAC
The DNA here is from genome assembly GCA_034409055.1 of Anaerolineae bacterium. Taxonomy (GTDB): domain Bacteria; phylum Chloroflexota; class Anaerolineae; order 4572-78; family J111; genus DAOUMU01. The sequence goes on along the minus strand of DAOUMU010000059.1, from coordinate 15,031 downwards.
CGATGGTGCGAGATATAGGAGAGTTTCTTCAAAACTCTCTGGGAGGATGCTAACCTCCCCCTCAACCTGTTCATTACTGAATAATTTACCCTCAGAAAGGATACCAATCAATTTGTCTAGGCGCTGAACTAACTCCCTTATTCCGAGAATTTCTTCAGTCCATCGCTCTTTCTCTCGTTGCCTAATATCTGAAATTATCCGACGCATTGCACTCTGATCCACCCTTTCCGTGGAAGCTCCTTTTCGTACGACAATATCGCCTGAGCAGAAGAGAGTGATATTTTTGTTCCGAGTACTGTTTTTGTCAGTGTATTGACCGTTACTGCTAAAAATGATTGGTAAATATGGACTTGGAGGGATAAATATTATCCCAAAAGTCTTGTCCGCATATTCGCTCAAAACGTGGAGTTTGAGTTGTACTTCTAATCTTTCTGAGACATAACCTTCGATTTGCTGTCGCAGTGCAGATATATCAAGCGAAGTACATGCCTCTGGAGACATCCCCTCTGGGCTGAATTGTTTTCCTGTTGAGTCAACAACTTCGTGAACCCCTAGAACAATGTACCCACCATATGTATTTGCCATACCGACAATGTCTCGCACAAGCTCTACCTTATCTTTTGTACCCCTGCTACCGCTCAAATTATACTCGTTTTTGTAATCCAGCCGTTCCTCTTCAATTCCCAGTTTGATAAGGAACTGGAGCTTCTCGGCGGATATATCACCATCAATAAAGACTCTCGATTTGGGGGTAATTTCATCACTTTGGTTCATTGCTGACACTTGAGTTTCAAAAATAATTGATCTGCTTCAACTCAACGTCTTGCGGTTCACGTGCGCCACACCGGATGACGGCCTTAAGGTGAGTTGCTATAGCTCACTCACTAACGACCAAAGTCAAGCTCTCGGTGTCTCGTGCAGCCGCCTTGTTCTTTGGCGTGGTACTTGCTTAATCTTGCCTGGCAGCCAAACCGCTTCGCAAACAAAACAAACGCTTCAGTTCACCCAACACCGGGCCAGCCAGGCTACCTTCAATCAAAGGCAACTGCCCTGATCATTGCTCCAGATTGACTTACTCAATAATGAGGTGAGACTGCACCCATTTTTGCACGTCAACGTCGGAGATTTGTGAGCCTTTCAGCTTAAGGACTTTCTCGTCTTTTCTAAACCGCTCGGTTTCGTGACAATAGTGGGGCGATTTGCCCGTAAATGTCTCCAGGGTTATCACCCGCCCGGTTTTAGCCTCGATAAGTTTGGCTTCCTGCTTATAGTAATACCGCTCTACCGTGTTAGTGACTTGCGCCCCGGGACCGTCTTGAGTGGTGTAGGGACAACTTTCAATAAACACCTCTTGCACTTTCCCCATACACAACACAGCCTGTGTCTCGGCGAACGATTGGGCCAGGGCCTCTCCGGGAATGAGATACCTGTCGAGCTCCAACCCGCTGGAGGTACTTCTGACCGCTACAGCCGGATGTTTGCCGGGCTTGGGCGAATAGGTTGAAGCCACATTGACCCTTTTGCCGCGACAAACATCTACTAACGGAGCAAACTCGTTTTGAAATTTTCTGTTCTGCAGAAAAAAATATCCCCCCAGAACAATCATCACCAGCACCAGTATCCCTACCACTGCTATGGTAACGATTGTCTTGGATGTCAAAGGCGTATCTTCCCGACCTCTCCCTACTACCGGGATTTGTTCCTGTGAAGGTCTTGGACGATAACGAATCCGTCGTCCCATGCCAATCTCCTGAGCGAATTACCTGATAATTGCGTATTGCGTGTTTAAGCACCTCATCACGCAACACGCAACCCTGTCCTGAGCGAAGCCGAAGGGACGCAACACGTCGGAAGCCAAGCCACAAATCACCTCATGAACCAGGCGGCCTATGTTCCTCCTCAATCGGCAGCGGAATTTGATTCCGCAGTTCCTCCTCCCGGCGCTTGCGGGCCAGGAGTTGTTGGATCTCCTCGGCCATGCTGTCCACGTCGCGGAAGCGGCGGTAGACGGAGGCGAAGCGGACGTAGGCCACGTCATCGATATCCCGAAGTTGGTCCATGACCATCTCCCCGATGCGCAGACTATCCACTTCGCTTTTGCCCAGGGCGTAGAGCTTGGCCTCGATCTCCTGGGCGGCGGCCTCGATGGAGGCGCTGGAGACGGGCCGCTTGGAACAAGCCAGGCGCATACTTTTGACCAGTTTCTCCTTATCAAACTCCTCGCGGCGTCTATCTCGTTTAATCACCAGTAGATTCATGCTGGCCACCCGTTCGTAGGTGGTGAACCGCTGGTGGCATTGATCGCACTCCCGCCGGCGGCGAATGCCGTCGGTCACCTCCCGGGTATCAATCACTCGAATATGGGTGCTGGATGCACCACAAAATGGACATTTCATAAACAGCCTCTCTAACCGTTATTTTGCATAATAAAAGGCGACACAACAGGTTGCAGCCTGAGGTCACCTGGCGTTGGCGGGCGGGTTGGCCCGCTTTAAATAAGGGTGAATGGGTCGAGATTAAAAATTATTTTTGGCAGGGCGTTAGAAACAGCAACTGGATATCCGGCTACTAAGCTGGCTGCTGGTTGATTATGTTGGGTTAACCTTGACCGGAAGTATCCCATTTCAGCTTCCAATTTAGGTAATAAAAATACCACAGAACCACAAGATGTAGTGGTTCTACCCTTATGTACACAATATCTCGTATGCTAGACGAGTCCAGTATACACCTTTTTTGCCCGCTTGACAAGGGTGATTTTAGGCCTAAAACCTTAAAAATGCGATCTCCCTCGCAGGAGATTGGAAATTGGTAATTGGAGATTAGGCAAAATTACCAATCTCAGTAGATCCAAATTTGAGGAGCCAGCACGCCCACGTGCGGCGTTATTCGGCACGTGGGTGTGCCTCACTCCACAAAAATTGGATCCACTGAATCTCCAATTTTTTTTAGCCCCGTAAGAGCGACTCTAAAATCCAAATGGCTGCTCGCTTGTCCAGAGGCTCGTTGTTGTTCCCACATTTGGGGCTATAGATACAACTGGGGCAACCGTCGTCGCAGGGACACTCTTTGATGGTGGTCAGGGTGGCTTCCCACAAATCGGTCAGTAAATTGAAGCCCTGCTCGGTAATGCCCACCCCACCGGGATGGCCGTCGTAGATAAAAATCTGGGGCTGTTCGGTGTCGGGGTGCATGGCCGTGGACAGACCGCCGATATCCCACCGGTCGCACATAGCAAAGAGCGGCAGCAGGCCAATGGCTGCGTGTTCGACGGCGTGCAGGCCGCCCATAAAATCCCACCCGCGCCGGGCCAGGTAACGGGCCCATTCAAGGGGCACATCCCACCACAGGGCCCGGGTTTCAAAGGTGTTCGGGGGCATCTCCAGGAAGGTGTCGCCCAGGTTGGCCTCGCTGAACTGGCGGATTCGCCGGTAACCGACCACCTGCTGCGTCACCCGCACCGCCCCCCAGTAGGCGGTGGTCATCTTCAATTGTTGGTGTTGCAGCGAGCAGATGATGTTAATCTCGCTGCGTTCCCGAGGTTGGGTGTAATAATCGACCTGGGCCGGCATCAGGGTAGCCTGTCCTTTTTGCAGATCAAGCTCGGTCACCATGTAACTTTCGCCCTGGTGCAGGTAGATTGCCCCGGGATGAACCCGGCTAAAGGCCGCCGCTTCGTCCATCTCTTCCAGTTGCTTAAACTTGCGCTGACCGTCCACCAGGACAATCGGCCTGCTGCCGATGCTGCGGATGCTGACCCCTTGGGCCGGGTATTTGTGGCCTCGATAATACCATTTATCCTGATCCGGGGCATAAACCACCAGCCCCTGCTCTTCCAGGTTGACCATAGCTGGTATGAAGTTGGGTCCAAAGAGGGCCTCGTCGGCCGGAGTCAGAGGCAATTCATAGGCCGCGCAGGGCAGGTGCTGCTCCAGAATGTAGACATTACCCGGATCGATCAGGGCGTGTTCGTGGGGGCGGCCAAAAAGCTGGTCGGGATGGCGCATAAAATATTGGTCCAGGGGATTGTCCAGCCCGACCAAAATCGCCAGCGAGCTGCTGCTGCCGCGTCCGGCCCGGCCGGCCTGCTGCCATAGGCTGGCCACCGTGCCCGGATAGCCGACCGAGACGGTGGCATCCAAGCCGCCCACGTCCACCCCCAATTCCAGGGCCGAGGTGGCCGTGACGCCGATCAGGTGGCCGTGAAAAAGGGCCTGCTCAACTTCACGGCGGTGCTCGGCCAGGTAGCCGGCCCGGTAGGAGGCAATCCGCTCTTTCAGATCCGGGTCGGTGCGGTCTAACGACTGGCGGGCATAGTTCAGGATTAACTCGGCCACCACCCGGGCTTTGGTAAAGGTGATGTTGCGGATCTGGTGGCGTACCATTTCGGTCAACAGGTTGGCCGCCTCACCGTTGGGACTGCGCCGGGTGGTTTTCTTTTTGTCGATAAAAGGCGGATTCCAGAGGGCAAATTGCTTGGGGGCTTGCGGCGAGCCGTCCTCGGCCACGACCAGGGACTTGCGCCCGGTCAACCGCTCGATATGCTGGCCGGGGTTGGCGATGGTGGCCGAGCAACAGATAAATTGGAGCCTACTGCCGTAAAGGTTGCACAGGCGAGTCAGCCGCCGGAAAACAGCCGCGACGTGACTGCCAAATACGCCCCGGTAAATGTGAGCTTCGTCAACCACCACAAATTTTAGGTTTTTGAAGAAATCTCCCCACAGGTTATGATTGGGTAAAATTCCCACGTGCAGCATGTCTGGATTGGTCAAAATGATATTCGCCTCACGCCGCAGCCGGCCCCGGCTGCTTTGGGGCGTATCCCCGTCGTATGAGCCAAAGCGGGGCATAAATTGCGGCCGGTTGTTCTTGGCTGAGGCTGAAACGGCTTTGAGATGCTGCGTCAACTCTTTGAGGGCCCGCAACTGGTCCTGGGCCAGAGCCTTGGTGGGGAAGAGATAAATCGCTCGGGTGCGAGAGTCCAGCAGCGCGGCTTCCAGCACCGGCAAATTATAGCACAAGGTTTTGCCACTGGCCGTACCGGTGGCCACTACGACATCTTGCCCGGCCCGGATGGCGTTGATGGCCTGTCCCTGGTGACTGTACAGCCGGGGGATACCGCTGGCTTTAATCGCTTCCACCAGGGGCCGTCGTAACGGTTGCTCCAGGGAAGTATATGCGGCCCGACGGGCGCGGATACGCTGCACGTGGACCAACTGGTTTTGATAGAAGCTCTGCTTCTTTAGATGATTGAGAAACGTTGATGGATTCATAGATCCCGCATCGACTGAGGCGTACTGGCCATTTTACCACGAACTTTAAAAAAAACGAAGGGAGGCTCGATTGACATCTTAACAAATCAGAAATAAGTACTGTTTCTCTCAGCCAAATTTGTGATAAAATGTAAGGGGGGCGATGAAAGCGTGGGTCAGCCCGGTAGAAAAAAGTGAAAATATACCCGGACAAGTAGCTTGTATAGCCCAGCTTGGGTATAATCTACCTTAGGCATAAGTTGCCTGTCATCTGAGAGGGCTCAATCAAGGATATTCTATGTCAACTAATTTTCTCATTATTGCGTTGGTTGTAATTTTGGGAGGCCTTATTTTGCTGTTGCTTCTCGGTGGGGCTTTCTTGTTTTGGCGACGGCGAACTGCGGCCAAAAGAGAAGCAGCGGCCAAGAAGCCGGTCAAGCGCAGAAGAAGCAAAGCGACTCCACAGGAGGAACGATTGGCCACAAACCAACCCCAACCGGCTGCTGCGCCGCCGGCCCCCACGCCTCCAACGTCGCCAGCACCGGCTGTAACGTCTTCTCCCAAACCAAAAGAGAGACCGTTTGAGACTGAAGGTGGTGAAAAAGTCCGGATTTTGATCGTCGATGATAATCCCGATACCCGTGACCATGTCAGTCGCTTACTTTATTTTGAAAATGATATGGAGGTTATCGGTCAGGCCATTAACGGTCGGCAGGGCATTGAAATGGCGATTGAATTTAAGCCACACATTGTCCTGATGGATATCAACATGCCCGATATGGATGGCATCACCGCCACCAAGGAGATGTCCTTCCAGGCGCCCTTCAGCCAGGTGATTATTATGTCGGTCCAGGCTGAGCGGCATTATATGAAGCAGGCCATGGCCGCCGGGGCCAGAGATTTTCAGCCCAAGCCCTTTACCTCTGAGGAACTGATCAGATGCGTGCGTCGTGTCTATGATATTGGCCGGGCGAACTACCAGCAACTGGAGGCCATCGATCGGGCCAAAGCTCAATTGGATGCTCAATCTCCAGAAACGGGGCCAGGTCGAGTAGGTACCCCGGTCATTGCTCTTTACAGCCCGAAGGGGGGCATTGGCACCTCAACCCTGGCCGCCAATTTGGCGGTCGCTTTGCAGCGGGAATACGGCGATATCGTCTTGATGGACGCCGATTTGCAATTTGGCGACATTCTGGTGCATTTAAATACCCGGGCTACTCGCACGGTGAGCGATTTAATTCACCACGACGAACTTGACATAGAATTACTACCTGATATCCTGTTGCCTCATAATTCCGGTTTAAAATTGCTTTTGGCTCCGCCTCGACCGGAGTTTGCCGATGCCATCACCCCTGACATGGTCGGCCAAATCATAAAAGGGCTCAGACGTGATTTTAAGATGGTCTTGGTTGATACCCACAGTAAACTCGACGATAAAACTATGGCCATCCTGGACGAGGCTGATTATATTTTGCTGCTGACTGCACCTGAGCTAACAGCCATTAAAAGCGCTAAACAATTTCTTGAACTGGCCGATTTACTTGAGTTTGGCTCCGACCGGTTGGGGGTGGTCATCAACCGGGCCAACGTGCCGGGGGGGATCTCTATCCAGCAGATTGCCAAGGTGCTCAAACTTAGGCATGCTTACTTTGTCCCTTACGACCCCAGGATACATATAGCCATCAATAAAGGCATTGCAGTCACCCAGCAAGATTCTGGTACGCCCTCAGCCCAGGCGATTGCTCGTTTGGCTAAAGAGATACGGCAGAGACTGACTCAAGGGGAGACCCAGCCGGTCGAGGAAGCAGCATAAGTAACTATTATAAATGAAACACAAATTAAAAACCCCCGCCGGCGGGGGTTTTTAGGTACTTGCACTTTACGGGTTACTCTTTTAAAATCTCTAACAATACGCGCGCCCGCTCTTTGACAAATTGAGTTGATCTGGCATTCTGGATTACCCGCTGCAGTTCGAGCCTGGCCTGTCCTCTATTTCCTTGTTTGTAGAGGTAAACCGCGTGGGCCAGGTGGGCTTCGGGGTTGGCTTGATCTAACGCCAGCGCCTTATCGATGGCCTGCTTGGCTTCAGCCTCTTCGCCTAGCCCCAGTAAAGCCAGGGCCTGTCCGGCGTAAGACACAGGCATATTGGGCTCTATCTCCGCAGCATGCTCAAAGGCTTTCAGGGCTCCTTCATGATTTTTGTCGAGCAGGTAGGCTTCCCCTAACTTCAGGAAGGCGTACTGGCTTTCTGGATTGTTAGCCGTTGCCTCTTCCAGGACAGCCAGGCTACCTGCCTCATCGCCACTTAGTTTTAGTGCTTGACTGAGGCCAAAATAGGCCGGTAAGTGATGAGGATCGATTTCCAGGGCCTGGCCATATAAGTCAATGGCTTCTTCAAATTGCTGCTGCTGCATAGCCGTGCCAGCCTCTCTAACTAATTCAGCCGCTGCTTGATGTTCAGGGCTGTTAGGATCAGAGCCACCCAACGGTGGGGCGTCAGGGGGAGGAGGGAGGGGCTCTCCTGGCTGACCGGCCTGGGGCGGATTGCCGGGCTGTCCCGGTGGATTATCCTGGGGTGGATTGCCGGGGGGCTGGTCGACTACCGGTCCTGACACAGGTTGATCATCGATCGATGGTTTGATATTCTGCCTGGCCTGGCGCAAAGCCAGTAGCCCGGCCAGTATGCCGGCCAGAACACATACGGTTATGGCTGCACCGCCGGCCCAGGCCCACCAGGGTAGGCCCCGTTTCTTTTTATCGACGATGGTCTGGCTGGCCGGTGGGATGATTTCTGGCGTTGTGCCGGTGATGGCCGAGGCTGTAGCGATTTGTGGCCCCAGGGTGCTTTCCAGAGCTTTTAGCAAGTCATCAGCGGTGGCAAAGCGGTCGTCAGGTTCCTTGGCCAGTGCTTTGAGTAACATTCGTTCTACATCTGGGTCGATATCAGGGTTGATGGTGCTGGGTAAAGGCAGGGGCGCGTAAATATGGTCGTGGACGGTGGCAAAAGGCGTATCAGCACTAAAGGGTACCCGCCCGGTGAGCATCTCAAACAGAATGACCCCCAAGGAATAAATATCGGTGCGACCATCCAGATTGCTGATACCCTGGGCCTGTTCTGGGCTGATGTATTGGGGCGTGCCCACCATCATATCCTGGGAAAGGGTGCTCTCACCGGCCTGAACCATGCGGGCCAGACCAAAATCGGTCAGGAACACATCTCCTTCGGTGGTGACCATAATATTACTGGGTTTCAGATCTCGGTGTAGCACCCCCTGCCTGTGGGCGTAAGACAGGGCCTGGCAAGTCGGACGCATCAACTGTAAAATCTTATCGGGCGGCATGGGTTTGCCTTTCATAACAGGTTTAAGCGTGTCTCCTTCGATAAAGCGCATCACCAGGTAAGGCTCGCCTTTATGCTCGTTAAAATCATACACAGGGATGATGTTCGGGTGTTCTAATTTGGCGACAATACGGGCTTCACGCTTGAATCGTTCGAAGAATTGGGGATTTGCCTTGAAGGCGGGGTGTAACACCTTGATCGCTACATATCGATCGAGCGAGGCGTGATAGGCCTTAAAAACTGTGGCCATACCACCGCTACCTAACTGCTCGATCACTCGATAAGGACCGATATTTTCACCAGGCGCAATCGTCATTGTACTAACCTCTTTCCATATGAGTAGTTTCTGTTGCAAAACGTAGCCCGTCTGTTGCCAAACGTAGCAAGGGCATCCCTATGCCCGTCGTATTAATTATAAGGGCAGAGTGTAAACGTTTCAATAGGAAATTGTAACAAAAATGTAAAAGATTAGGAAAACCATGTTAAAAGCAATTATTTTTGATGTTGGCGGGGTGCTGATTCGCACCCAAAGCCGGGCCGGGCGGGAGAAATGGGCCGCCAGGCTGAAGATGGATGCCCGGGAATTTGAGGATTTCGTTTTCAACGGCCAGTCGGGACGTCAGACCCAGTTGGGCCAAAAAACAACTGAAGCCCATTGGGATTGGCTGGGTGATTACTTTGGGCTGAATGAGGCTGACTTGGCCGAAATGCGGCGTGACTTTTTTGCCGGCGATGTGCTGAATAAGCCCCTGGTCGAGTATATTAAACGGCTGGGCCAGGCCGGTTATCGCCTCGGCTTGTTGAGTAACTTTGGCGATGAGGCCCGTTACCTGTGGACAGAAGTTTTTCCCTTCATCCAACATTTCGATAGTGTCGTCATCTCTGCCGAAGTCGGCCTGATGAAACCGAACCCCAAAATCTACCATCTGGCTGCCGAAAGTGCCGGCGTGGCCCCGAATGAAGCCCTGTTTGTTGATGATTTTATGGAAAACGTTGAGGGAGCCAGGCAGGTGGGTATGCCAGCCCTCCACTTTACCGACCCGGAAACAACCCGGCAACAGTTGGTGGCCCTTACCGGCGTGGATTAATCAATTTACTCATTCATTCCAGCCCCGGCACCGGGAAACGAGCGCAAAGTTTAGCCACGGCCTGCCTGACTTCTTTGAGTTTGGCTTCGTCGTTAATGTTGAAGATAACGCTTAAAATCAGGTTGGCCACAGTTTTTATTTCGGCCTGCCGGAAGCCACGGGTAGTGACAGCCGGTGTTCCCAGGCGAATCCCACTGGTCACCCGTGGTGGCCGGGGATCAAAGGGTACCAGATTTTTGTTGACGGTGATGCCGACCTCATGTAAAGCGTCTTCTGCCTCCTGGCCGGTCACGTCCGCGTTGCTCAGATCGACCAACAGCAAGTGGTTATCGGTGCCACCAGAGACAATTCGCAGGCCGCCTTCGGCCAGGCTGTTGGCCAATACCTGGGCGTTATCTAAAACAGCCTGCTGGTAGTCCTTAAATTCAGGTTGCATGGCCTCCTTCAAAGCCACGGCTTTAGCGGCGATAACGTGCATAAGGGGGCCGCCCTGAATGCCGGGGAAAACAGCCCGGTCTATGGCTCTGGCGTGTTCTTCTTTACACAGGATCATACCCCCTCTGCCCCCCCGTAGGGTTTTATGGGTGGTCGTCGTGACCACGTCGCAGTAGGGCACGGGGTCAGGGTGAAGACCGACGGCAATCAGCCCGGCCACGTGGGCTATGTCCATCATCAAATAGGCCCCGACACTGTCGGCAATCTCACGCAGGCGGGCAAAATCAAACAGGCGGGGGTAGGCACTGGCCCCTGTGACCAATAGCTTAGGTTTGTGTTCCTGAGCCAACGCGGCGATATTATCGTAGTTAATCTGCTCTGTTTCGGGATCAACGCCGTAATGGACAAAATTGTAGTAGTGACCGGAGAAGTTTATTTTCCGGCCGTGAGTCAGGTGCCCGCCATGATCCAGTTTGAAAGCCAAGGCGGTGTCACCCGGCTTGAGGAAGGCGATATAGGCCGCGGCATTGGCCTGGGAACCTGAGTGGGGTTGGACGTTGGCATAATCAGCCCCAAAAAGTTTTTTGGCCCGTTGGCAGGCCAGCTCTTCGACCACGTCGACAAACTCGCAACCGCCGTAGTAACGGTGATTGGGATAGCCTTCAGCATACTTGTTGGTCAGCACAGACCCCTGGGCGGCCAGAACAGCAGCACTGGTATAATTTTCTGAAGCAATCAGTTCGATCTGCTCCCGCTGTCTGCCTCGTTCACCCTGGATCGCCTCCAGCACTTCGGGGTCTGCTTTCGATAAGAGTGCATCGGCGGCTGCTAATCTTGCATTTTGGGTCATTCGTTGAGTCTCCTCTGTAAATAGACCTTGTAGGACAAACTTAAGTTTGCCCTACGGTACGGATATTTTCATCATTGGTGGCGTATCAACACTCGTGATAACTCCTTAGATTTTTTAAATCTCCTCTGTAAATAGACCTTGTAGGACAAACTTAAGTTTGCCCTACGGTACGGATATTTTCATCATTGGTGGCGTGTCAACACTGGTGATAACTCCTTAGATTTTTTAAATCTTGGGTGTTCGGGAGAGGAAGTGAGAGATAAATTTATAGAGACAAAAAAAGCCTGGGTGGCCCAGACTTTTTAGTGGGCGGTACAAGACTTGAACTTGTGACCTCCACGATGTCAACGTGGCGCTCTAGCCAACTGAGCTAACCGCCCAACTCTAAAAGCATTATACCACCGGACGTAAAAAGCGCAAATTTTTCGACCTGTGCGATTAGGAGGCGAACAACCTTCCCGGACGCAATTTTTGACCGGGTTAGGGGGTTTTGTTTTTATCTGAGTTATAGTATAATCGGATAGTTAAGTATAGACCTAAGACGGTTGCAGGAGAGAAGTTTCATATGGAAGGTTCTATTCCCTTTGCTACAGATGCTTGGATAAAGCAGTTAGGGGCCGAGTGTAATAAAAGCGAGACTTATCGCCAGGCGGCCAGGAACTGGGAAGGGGATTTGTATTTTATTGTTGAACCGGAGGGGCGTTTAGAAGAACCTGTTTATATGTACATTGACCTCTATCATGGGCACTGCCGTCAAGCTTTTGTGCCTGAAGATTACACCAGTTTAAATCCGGAGTTCTCCATCAGCGCCCCGGTCAGTGTTTGGAAAGAGATTGCCGATGGAAAAATAGACCCGATCAAGGCCCTGCTCACCCGCAAACTTTCCCTAAAGGGAAATATGGCCAAAATCATGCGCAACGTTAAAGCAGCCAACGCCTTGATAGATTGCTCTACCAATTTTGAAACAGAATTTCCGCTGGATTGAATGAGTTAAGTCAAATCGAGAGTATCGCCTCAATAATCCCCTGATAACCCTTTGCCGCAGCAATCAAATCTTCAATCCTGAGCCGCTCATCAACCACGTGGGCGTCCCCCTCGGTGGCCGGACCAAAGCCAACGGTTGGCACCCCGGCCAGACCGGCACTGTATGCGGCGTTGGTGCAGAAACGATAGGCCCCTATTTGCGGAGTCAGCCCGGCCAAACGTAGCCCCTGTAATGCCTTTTGCACAAACGAATGGCTTTCGGGGAATACCCAGGCCGGGAAGAATTTGGTGCCGCGCAAGGTCGTGCCGGTGTAAGTTTGATGCTCGCCCTCGGCCAGACCAGCTTGTAGTTTAATCTCGCTCACGGCTGGCAGATTGGTAATAGCAGCCAATACATCCTCCGGGGTTTCGCCGGGGAGCAGCCGCCGGTCATAGGTCACCCGGCAGCGGCTGGGGATGACCGAATAGCCGGGATAGGGCTCAGAGATGATATCGGTCAGGGCCATAATCGCCGGTCCCAGCAGGGGATCGGTGGACACAGACAGTCCTTCGATGGCCTGCACCACTTTTATCATATCGAGGACTGCATTGCGGCCTAAATGGGGTGCAGAGGAGTGGGAGGGCTGGCCAATGGTCTCTAAATGAATCTCGGCCCGACCTCGTCCCCCCCGGTTCAGGTTCAGGTCGGTGGCCTCGCCAATCACCACGAAATCGGGCTGAATTTCTTCCATCACCGACGCACTGACCACGACTTGTCCGGCCAGTTTCGTCCGGTCGACATGGGCTGCCGCATAAACGATGGCGGCCAGGGCTCCCTTCATGTCGGCTGCCCCCCGGCCATAAATCGTCTCTCCTTCGAGCTTGGCGCTGAACGGATCGTAGCGCCAGGGGACACCCGGCGCAATGCCCACTGTGTCGGTGTGAGCATCGAAGAGCAACCTTGGCCCGGATTGCGCTCCTTCAATCATCCCGATGACGCTGCCGTTAGCGTCAACCCCAACCCGGTCAAATCCCAATGCCTGCATCTCGGCTTGCACCCGTTCCGCCACAGTCCCCTCCTCACCGGCGAAGCTCGGTAGGCGGACCAGGGCTTGGGTAAAGGCAATGAGTTGTTCTGTGTTGATATCCATTATCTCACCTGTCATTCTAAAGAAGTATTGAGTCTTGATGGACCATTATCTACGAATATGGCCTGAGTGTCAAAGGTCATGACTGTTGGATTGTTTTACAACTTATTTGGTTTGATATATACTCTTAAGTTGCTTTAAGGAGGGCACTCTTGTATCTTCATCAAGCTAACAACCACATCGAGTCATTCATCGATGCCGGTCAAACCTATCAACGCCAGGGTGACTTCAGCCAGGCCTTGGCTCATTTTCAGCAGGCGTTGGCGGTGGCCCGGGCCGCGAACAACCCGGCCCAGATAGCGGCCAGCTTCAACCGCATGGGTGAAATTCACCAACTTTGGGGCAATCTGCGCCGGGCCAGGGCCTACTATGAGCAAGCCCTGGCCCAAACTGAGGCCGGGACGGGCCAGCCAGTCGAGCAGGTCAGAGCCCTCATTGGTATGGGGGAGATTGACCTGATTTGGGACGATTTAGACCGGGCCGAGAGCTTTTATGAACAGGCCCAGACCATCGCCCGGACTGGGGGAGATCAAGCCGGCTTAGCTTGGTCGCTCAAAAATATAGGCGAGATCAGATATGGCCAGGGTGATCTTAGCCAGGCCCTGGCCTGTTATGAACAGGCCCTGCCCCTGGCCAGAGCAGCCGGTGATCAGCTCCAGGTGGTTCGCTGCCTTAACAATATTGGCCTGATTCACGCCGGTAGGGGAGACATGGCCCAGGCCCGAGCCGTCCACGAACAGGCTCTGACTCTGGTGGAGATGATCGAGGACCAAACCGAGTTGGTGGATTGTCTGAACTATCTGGGACTGCTTCACAAAAGCCAGGGAGACCTGGCTCAGGCCCAGAGCCATTATGAACAGGCGTTTGCCATTGCTCAGCGGGTGGGCCTGAAAGGGCAGCAGGCCATGTTGCTCAATAACCTGGGGCAGATTGCCCAGCATCGGGGTGATTTAAGCCAGGCCCTGGCCAACTACCGGCAGGCCCAGGCCATGTTTGACGAGATGGGCGCCAAAACCAGCAGCGCTGGCCTGCTCAACAATATCGGCCTGGTTTATCAAGCCCAGGGAAAATGGACCCAGGCCCTGGCCGCCTATGAGCAGGCCCTGACCATAAGCCGGGCCGTGAATCTTAAAGCGCAGGTGGTCATGCTCCTCAATAATGTTGGCCAGATTTACCAACAGCAGGCCGATTTAGACCAGGCCCTGGCCTACTATGAACAGGCCCTGACGATGGCCCAGGAGATGGGCCACCAACCTCAAGTGGGCCTCCTTTTAACCAACATCGGCCAAATTTACCAGCAGCAAGGCCGGTTAGACCAGGCCCTGGCCATTTACGAACAGACTCTGGCCACATTTCAAGAATTGGGTGATAAGGCCAAGATGGCGGTGCTGCTCAACAACATCGGGGGTATTTATCAGGCCCGTCGAGATTTAGGCCAGGCCCTGGCCTATTACGAGCAGGCCCTGGCCCTCGACCGGGCGATGGGCCACCGGGCAGGCATGGCCCGGGAGTTGATGAACATGGGGGCGTTATACGTTGAGCAACGTTGTTTTGCCGAAGCCGAACCCCTGTTGGTTCGGGCCGTTGAATTGTTACAAGCGTTGGGCAGCCCCCAGGTAGAACAGGCTCAGCAGTGGTTAGCCCGGGCCAGAGCGGGCCTGGATAGTACCAGCGGCTATTACCATACTTTAAATTAGGGGAAGATTGGTGTTTCACGAATATCACCGGGACCATTTTACAATCAGTACCAATCCAGACTTACTGGACATTGATGTTATTCATTCGTTCCTGTCGAGGTCTTATTGGGCTGAAGGTATTTCAAAGGAACTGGTTATTACCCGGCGTTCGCTTAATTATGGTCAAGTAAAAGGCTAGTTACCCTGTTTATTACGGTAAATTGCAACTGATTAGCCTTATTTTGATTGTGACAAAAATAACTTTCTTGTAAAAATTTGATT
>DAOUMU010000058.1:0-5806 GCA_034409055.1 Anaerolineae bacterium | reverse complement strand
GGCTTTTCAAGAGCGTGGATGGCGGGACCACCTGGAGCTTGCGGTGAGTCGGTTATCACGGTCAAAGAGCGCAAGAATCGGGTGGTTTTTGCCCGGCCGCTTTGTTATATTTGGATAAAAAGCCAGCCGGAGAAGATAAATGTCCTCAAATCATTATGCCCAATTATCCCAGGATTATGAGCGTGTTGAGCAAGCCATCCTGTTTCTGGAAAAGAATTTTCGCCAGCAGCCCAGTTTGGCCGAAATTGCCAGCCACGTTGGTCTCAGCGAATATCATTTTCAGCGGCTCTTTAGTCGTTGGGCCGGTATCAGCCCCAAACGCTTCTTGCAATTCCTGACCGTCGAGTACGCCAAACAACTGTTAGCCCAGTCGCAGAATCTGCTTGACGTGACCTATGAAGCCGGTCTATCCAGCCCGGGGCGTCTACACGATTTGTTTGTCACCTGCGAGGCCATGACCCCTGGCGAATTCAAAAAGCAAGCGGCCGGTTTGACCATCGTCTATGGTTTTCACCCCAGCCCCGTGGGTGAATGTCTGCTGTCGATGACCGAGCGAGGTATCTGCGGCCTGGACTTTGTTCTCCCAAACGAACGTGAAAGCACCCTCAATGCAACCAGGCGCAACTGGCCTAAAGCTGCCTTGGCCGAAGATCCAACCCAAACCCAACCTTTCCTGGATCGCATCTTTAATCCGGTCAAGTCCGGCCCGGCCCTGCCTCTTATTTTGAAAGGGACGAACTTTCAAATCAAAGTGTGGCAGGCCCTGCTCAAAATTCCACCGGGAGCGGTGGTCTCCTACAGCGACCTGGCCGTTTACCTGGGCCGGCCAAACGCAGCCCGGGCCGTCGGCAACGCCGTGGCCAGTAATCGGATCGGTTTTGTCATTCCCTGCCACCGGGTTATCCATAAGATAGGCAACCCGGGCAATTACCAGTGGGGTACCGCTCGAAAACGAGCGATCCTGGGCTGGGAAGCGGCCCAGATGACAACTCGTACTGATTGAAACTGAGTCCGTGGGTAGGCCGGGCATCCCCATGCCCGGCCTGTTCAGTTCTCCAAAATTAGTTGGGAAAAGCTACTGGTGAAAAATAACCCTTTACCCCGTCTGGATAAAGACGAGTCGTTGCGGCAGAAATTGCTGCCCTTCTGTCGCCTGAAACCGGGCCAGGTCTGGATTGATCCCAGGGGACAACACAAAGTGGGCTGCCTGGATGCAATCAAGGCCGCTGATGTAGCCGCATTGATGGACGGGGCACTGGCCAAACTGGCCATCCACGACCCCCCTTATAATCTGGTTGCTTTCCGGGAAAGAGAGCTGGCCGAATACATTGCCTGGTGTCGCCAGTGGGTCGGCCACACCTGGCACGCTTTAGATCAAGATAGCGCGTTCTATATCTGGCTGGGAGCCGACCAGTCGGCTCATTTTCAGCCGTTGCCCGATTTTATGCTCATGATGCGCGAGTTCGATTTTGAGCCACGGAGCTTCTTGACCATGCGTAACCAGCGGGGCTACGGCACGCAGCACAACTGGATGGCCGTGCGCCAGGAGTTACTCTACTACGTCAAGGGCCGGCCCTACTTTGCCGTGCAGTACACAGACATTCCCAAGATACTACGGGGGTACTACAAAGAGGTTAAGGGGCAAGTTACGGAGAATTTAGAACGCAGCAAATCCAACAACATCCGGCCCGGGAACGTCTGGGTTGACATCCAACAGATTTTTTACCGTATGGCCGAAAACGTATCCGGCTGTTATGCCCAAAAACCGCTCAAAGCGGTCGAACGTATCCTCCAGGCCAGTTCGAAGCCGGACGACCTGGTCATCGATTTTTTTAGCCATTCCGGCACGACCCTCATCGCCAGTGAACTGAACCAGCGCCGTTGCTTTACCATGGATATCGACCCGATTTACTGTGAAATCAGTATCCGCCGCTTAGAACTGGTCAGGCAAACTGGCCGGTTCGGTTGGCAAAACGGGCATCCGTTTGAGCGGGAACTATAGGAAATATCTATTGACGGTCATAAAATGCGTTGGCCGCTTACTAGACATCCCGCCTGACCAGATCCTCAAACGTCTCCCGGCGTTGGACCAGCTTGACCTCCTGCCCCTCAATGAAAACTACCCCCGGCCGCAGGGCGGCGTTGTAATTGCTGCTCATCGACAGTTGATACGCCCCGGACACCGGCACGGCCACGATATCCCCCGGCCCGGCCACCGGCAGGTCAACCGCCTCGATCAAAACATCGCCGGACTCGCAAAAAGGACCGGCAATGGCCACGGTTTCTGTTGCGGCCTCGTTGGCGCGATTGGCCAACAGGGCCGTGTATTTGGCCCGGTACAGGGCCGGGCGGGGGTTGTCGGCCAGCCCACCGTCGACGCTAACGTAAGTCCGCACGCCGGGGATGACTTTACGCCCGCCGACGGTATACAGAGCCACCCCGGCCCGGGCCACCAGCGAGCGGCCCGGCTCCAGGATCAGTTCCGGGTAAGGCAAATCTCTGCGATCACATCCGGCCACCACCGCCTCGACCAGGCCGGCCACAAACGGCTCGACCGGCATGGGCGGGTCATCAGGATGGTAGGGAACCCCCCACCCCCCACCAGGGCACAACTCCTTGAGTTCCCACCGGTATTTTTCGCGTAGATGTACAGCTAAATCCAACAGCCGCTCAATGGCCCCGGCCACCGGCCCTACGTCGTGAAAGTGAGAGCCCAGGTGAAGGTGCAGGCCGGTCAACTGTAGGGACACCCCTTGTGAGCGCCCTGTTGGGGCTGCCCCTTGCGGTTGTTCACTACCCGATTGTAGAGATTGGCCGGTTGCTCCCCGGCCCAGCAATCGCCCAGCGATCGCCTTCGCCGCCTCGATGGAAAAACCAAATTTACTATCGGCCGTCCCGGTGACGGTGTAGCGGTGATGCGTTTCCACGGCCACGTCGGGGGTGATCCGCAGCCAGAGGTGAACCGGCTGCTGCCGCCCGGTGGCTATCTGGGCCAGTTGCTCTAGCTCGGCGGTGTGGTCCACTACGATCCGACCCACGCCGGCCTGCAAAGCCCGGCTTAAATCAAACCGGCTTTTGTTGTTGCCATGCAGATGCATGTGGGCTGGGTCGGCCCCACCGCGCCGGGCGATAAAAATCTCGCCGGCCGAGGCCACGTCCAGACCCACCCCTTCTTGGGTCATCAATTGAGCCAGGGCCGGACACAGAAAGGCTTTGCTGGCATAGGTCAGGTGGGCCGGACCCGGATAGGCCGCCAGCGCTCGCCGGTAAGCCGCAATCTGGCTACGAATCGTGCCCACGTCGTACACGTACAAAGGCGTACCGAATTGGGCCACCAGGTCCGCCGCCCGGTGGCTACGCAGGGTCAGATGGCCGTCGGTATCGACGGTCGTGGCCTGGGGAAAGAGAGGGAGTTTTGAATGATGAATGATGAACCCACAGGGCAGATGTGATGAATGGCAAATTTTCTTTTTCTCCGTGTTTTTGTGTCTCTTTTTGGCTGGAAAAAGATCAATATAAGCTCTAAAAACAGGGTGGGCCGCTTCGAGAGCCTGGAACGGTCTGGAAGCGGCCCGGTTGCTATTCGCCCGGCCCTTCAGGGCGCGGCCAGGGCTCAGGCCCGCCAATTTTCTACGGTTTCGGCGTCACAGCCGTAACCGTGATGCATTGCCAACCACAGACCACTGCGAAAATTGTGGGGGCGAACCACCCGAAAACTGTTGTTCCTGTTGTTGTTCGGGTTGTTCCTGTTGCGCGACGCGCAACGCACGCTCCTTTGGCCTGGCCCCACAACCACGACGCAAGGCGTCGAGTGTTGTCATTCCTTCTCTGGTCTCTTCTGCCACCCGCCCAGTAAGCGGCCAATTTCGGCCACCATCTGTGCGGCGTGTTGGTATTGGCCTTCATTCAGCCAAGCCCAGCGCACAGCCAGCCGCAGATAAAAACGGACCTTGTCCAGATGGTAGTCGGCCTGGTCAAGTAAACGCCGTCGCGCCGCGCCTCGACTGTTGTTAGCCTGGGTGATGGTTTCATAGAAATCCAGAGCAGCGTCCTGCAGGCGTTTAGTGACCCCAAAGCGTTGGTTACGGGGAAAGCTGGCCAGGCGCGGGATCAGCCAGCTAATAAAATCAAAGGTACGGGTAAAGATCACCATTTCAGATATAGCCATTGTCTCCCAAACTCAATTCAAATCCAGACAGGATCTATATTAAACGATTTCTATTGAGTTGACCCCAAGCTTGGACAGGAAAGTAAGCCAGTTAGTCAACGGTTAGCAGCGACCGCAGGAAGTGCGGATAGTGGCCGTTGCCGACGGGCGTATGTAAAGGTGCTTCGTCATTGTGGGGCAAGAACCTTGAAACAAGCCAATCTGTGAGCGGATAAATAGCGGATTAGCGGATGGGCCTGCGATTTATGGCCACCGCAGGTCCGCACTTCCTGCGGTCGCCGTTACCTATCCGTTTACCGATTTGGAACGCTCCCCCAACGCCTGTGCCCGCTTTTTGGGTAATTACATACGCCCGTTGCCGACAGTAAGCATCCGCACTCCCTACGGTCGCCTGCGGTCGCCGCTCCTTAGTCGCTAACCGATTGGCTCACACCCTCAGTTGACGCATCCCCCAGGTACGGGCAAACTGTTAAACGTCGTCCGGCGCAAGCCAATACTGTTACTGTGTCGCACATGCTCGACCCAACCTCGTACCGAGGCGTCTAATTGGTCCAGCGATATTTGCCCCGCCTGGTAATCGGCCAGCCGTTTTCGCATATGCTGCCGGAAATGAACCATTTTACGCCCTTTCACGCGCCAGCGTTGAGGATAGACGATAAACCCCAGAAACGGAGTGCCCTCGGTAACCGGGCGAACCTGGGCCCGGTTGAGGTGCAGGGTCAGGCGTAACCGGGCCAGATAATCAATAATGGCCTCTCGCCACAGCCAGAGGGTGGCTTTATCGTCGGCAAAGAGCAAAAAGTCGTCCACAAAGCGGAGATAGCCTTTAACGCGCAAGATACGCTTAACAAAATGGTCGAAGTCGTTCAGGTAACAGTTAGCCCACAGTTGGGAGGTCAGGTTGCCAATAGGTAGTCCCCGAGGCCGCAGGGCGGCCAGCAAATCATCGTCGGGAAACCAGACCATCTCGTATGTGTCGGCTAAAACGCCGACGCCGCTGGCCAAAATCTGGTCAATCAGCCACAGTGTATGGGGGCAGGTGATTTTGCGAGCCAGAATTTGGCGCAATATCTGGTGGTCGATGCTGGGAAAGTATTGTTTCAAATCGCAGATCAGCACGTAACCATAACGCCGGGCAAAGGTTTGACAGCGATCCAGGGCGCGATGGGTGCCTTTCCCCACACGATTGGCGTAACTGTCGTGGATAAAACTGCGCTCAAAAACCGGCTCAATCAAATTGCACAGGGTGTGATGCACCACCCGGTCCTGAAAGGGGGCGGCTGAAATAAGCCGGCGCTTGGGTTCGTGGATGTAGAAACTGTTATATTGGCCTGGTTGGTAGGTTTTATCGAGTAATGCCTGGCGTAATGCAGTCAGGTTATCCTCTAGCCTATACTCAAACCGGGCGGCCGGTCTTTTGCCCCGTTTGCCTTTGGCCGCTTTTTTATAGGCCAAGCGCAGGTTATCCCAACTGGTAATTTGGTCGTAAAGGGTCATAATTACCAAAAAAATTTAAATCGACCCGCTTACGTTATACTGAGTTGACCATCAGGAGTATAATACAGGCTTCAAAAAACATCTATTATTGAAAAGAGGTCAACTCATGAACGAACAACGTCTCACAGCTATTCAAGAATT
>DAOUMU010000057.1:0-35310 GCA_034409055.1 Anaerolineae bacterium | reverse complement strand
CCACGGAAATTCCTGAAGAACCAGGTAAAATTGCGGTGGCGGGTAGCAGCAGCCACGGTGATTTTACAGTGGTCCGTTACAATGATGACGGCACTTTGGACACCAACTTTAACGGCACGGGCATTGTGACAACCTCCATTCAAGGTAACGCCGATGGAGGACTTTCTGTTACGCTTCAACCTGATGGTAAGATTGTTGTGGCCGGAGTTGGTGGCAATTTCGATAATATTACTGGACAGGTTGGAGACTCGACCCCATAATTTTTAGTGTTAAAACTTTACAAGGTATGTATATTATTGTAATATACATATGAGATGAAAGATATAATCTCCAACTGTAAAGGCTTCCAATGGGATCAAGGTAACTTAGATAAGAAATGGTATCTTCACCAAGTCACCAATGGTGAATGTGAAGAAATCTTTTTCAATTTGCCCCTCATCATCGCCCAAGATACCAAACACTCTCAACAGGAACAAAGATATTACGCCTTGGGACGGACCGATACAGACCGTTGGTTATTCATCGCCTTTACTATCAGAGATGAATTAATACGGGTTATCTCAGCCCGCGATATGAACCAAAGAGAGACGAAAAAATATGGCCAAAGAGTTAAAAGATATACCGACCTTCAAGAGTGAAGAAGAAGAGCGTGAGTTCTGGGCTACGCACGACTCGACAGAATATATAGATTGGGATAAAGCCGAAGCCGTTGTCTTGCCAAAACTGAAACCATCAACCAAGACAATATCTTTGCGTCTACCGGAGTTGATGCTGAATGAGTTGCGGTTAATCGCCAACAAGCGGGATATACCGTATCAATCGCTGATAAAGATGTTCTTGAAAGAGCGAATTGACCAGGAGTTAAAGCGGTATACAGAGTCTACAGCAACGTTATCATCGGAGTAATTCTCGTATGCATTCTCAACAAATGGGGGAGGGAGTAGAAGGAGGAATCTACAATGCGCATCGGATTACAAATTCCAAGTTTTAAGTGGCCGGGTGGGCCGGCCGAGTTAGGCTCACGGTTAGCCGAGATAGCCAGGACTGCGGATGAGGCCGGTTTTGCCAGCATCTGGGTTATGGATCACTTTTTCCAGATAGAGATGATTGGTCCGGCTGAGGACCCCATGTTAGAAGGCTACACCACGCTTGGCTATCTGGCCGGGGTAACCAAGCAGGCGCGCCTGGGCCTGCTGGTGACCGGCATTGTTTATCGTTATCCCGGTATTTTGGTAAAAACTGTTTCCACGCTCGACGTGCTTTCGGGGGGAAGGGCCTACTTGGGCATCGGCGCAGCCTGGTTTGAGCAAGAGGCGGTTGGGCTGGGCACACCTTTTCCACCGCTCAAGGAGCGTTTTGAGCAACTGGAAGAGACCCTGCAAATTGCCAAACAAATGTGGTCAGACGAGGCCGGGCCATACAACGGCCAACACTATCAACTGGCCGAAACACTCAACAGTCCCCAGCCTCTATCCAAACCACACCCCCCGATTTTGATCGGCGGCATGGGCGAGAAGAAAACGCTCCGGCTGGTGGCCCAATACGGCGACGCCTGTAATCTGTTCGCTTATGTCGGTAATGATGAGCTGCGCCGGAAACTGGATGTATTGAAAGCTCATTGTGAAGATATTGGCCGCTCCTATGATGAGATCGAGCGAACCGCACTGGGTACAGTCCACTTAGCCCCCGACAATATGACCGTCTCTCAGGTCATTGATACCTGCCGTGGCCTGGCCAACGCTGGTATCCAGCACGTGATTTTTAATATGCCCAACGTTCACGATATCGAACCGCTGGAACTGTTTGGACGCGAGATCATCCCCACCGTAGCGGAATTTTAAACGACCGCCGAGGGAATCATGACAACCTCGCAATGCTTTTGGAGTCGAGGCTTCAGCCGGTGACAGTCTTCAGCACACCGACCGGCTAAAGTCTCGACTCCTTAAACCTCGCCCGCAGCCAGTGCGATTAAATTGTGAGCCAGCGTCTGAGGGCCGGTATGAGCGTAATAGTTGGTCGTCATATCAAGAAAAGCGGCCAGGTAGTCTAAGGTTTCGTCAGCCACGTCAATATACTGGCTCAGGCTACCGACCACCTTTTCCGAGGTTAAGCCACGCGAACTGATCAAGTTATTGATCCAGTCCTGGACCGACTCGAAGCTTTCGTTAATAAAGCCTAACTGACCCGTCACACTATCGCCCGGAATCAACTCACCAATACGCTTGAAGGCCGCATTACCCTCTAAATCTGAGGTACCGATGCTGCCCAAGATTGAGCCGGCCTTACGCGTGAAATCAGGGCCAAGCGGAACAATGCCATCCAGACAGACCAGAGCGGCCATGCGCATCAGGGCCTCACCGCTGTAACTGCCGGCCAGAACCGAGGCAAACTGCTCGATGCTGGCTTTATCTGTGGGAATACCCTTAATCAGGCTAAACGCAACCAGTTCCGCCACTAATTTTACCCCCAGGTCGATGGATTGCGTGGTGTCGGCTTTAGGGGTGAGATTACTCAGAAAAGAGAGAAAACTGATCTTTTCACCCACCTTGTTGGCCATAGCTGCTGCCCCCAAGGCAGCGTCGGCTTTGTCCACAGCCTGGTAAATCCACAGAGCCCGCTGATAACCCGTCTCGGGGTCATTGTAGATGTCCACGGCTCGTGCAGCGATTTTTTGGATACGAGCCGGGTCCGTCTCGCCGGTTACTTCTTGGACCATATTTTCAAAGCCAACGACATTTTTCCACTGACCGGGCACCACAAAATCAAGGGCCTGCAAGGCATACACCGTCACGCTCTGCGCAGGTAAATTGTCAACTTCTTGTCGAATATTGCTCATTGTAACCTCCTTTATTAAAAACCTTTGTGAAAATTCTTGTCACATTTGCCACAACGCCCCTAATTTTAGTACAAAAGAGAGAAAATTGCTATCTATTTAACACGGCATAATGATTAGATGGTTCCCCTCTTGAGTGTTGTTGAAGAATAGGGTATGATTAAGTCATCCAACTCAACAAACGAGGAAGGATATAGGCATATATCGGGCTTCGGCCGCCTGGCAAGACTTGATCTACAACCTGGCTCGGTCGCTCAAAACATTATGTATTGAGGTGTTCGGTGATCCCAAGCGCCGGTAGAAACAACGGTCACCCGCTATGGTGGCTGGACTGACTGATCATATTTGGACTGTTAAAGAGCTATTGAAAACTGTTGTATCCCCCCTACTCGGCAATACTTAACAGGGGGATTATCAGGCTACTTTGCTATCCCATCAAACCAGAATTTGGCTTGCCAACGGGGTAAAAGTAACTTCCGCTTGATGTCGCTAGCCAACTCGTAAAACGTAAAACGTGAAGCGTAATGACTTATCTACAGTTCATTTTTACGTTTTACGTGGTTGGGTGTTTTATGAGGTTGCCTTACCGGAAGTTACTTTTTCATTGTCAATTCTGGTTCTATGTATCCATTAATGTGGAGGCGTAACGAATGACAAGTGGTTTAAGGCGGGCCCTGATTGGTCTGCCGTTACCCAGTGCCCGGATGATCCACGAACGACTGAGCAAAGTACAGGCGTTGGCCGTCCTGTCATCCGACGCGTTATCGTCGGTGGCTTATGCCACGGAGGAGATTTTGCTGGTACTGATTCTGGCCGGAAGTGGCGCGTTGGGCTTAACCTGGCCGGTTGCTCTGGCCATTGGGACATTGCTGCTGATTGTGGCGATGTCCTACTATCAAACCGTCCATGCTTACCCGACCGGCGGGGGGGCTTACACCGTTGCCAAGGAAAATCTGGGCACGTTGCCCAGTCTGGTCGCTGGGGCGGCACTGCTGACTGACTACATTCTGACCGTAGCCGTCAGCATCTCGGCGGGAGTGGCAGCCATTACCTCGGCCTTTCCCGTGCTGGACCCCCTGCGGGTGGAAATAGCCCTGGTAGCCATTACAGTAATTACTCTGGTTAATCTGCGTGGTTTGCGCGAGTCGGGTCGAGTCTTTGCCATTCCAACCTACTTTTTTGTGGGAACTATGTATTTACTCATTTTGGTAGGACTGGGACGTTGGCTGCTAGGAGAGGTAGCCGTCCTCGGCCCACCCAACCCCACTGAGATCACCATCACCCAAAATCTAACCCTGTTTCTTATCTTGCGTGCCTTTGCCTCCGGCTGTACAGCGATGACCGGGGTGGAAGCCATCAGCAATGGCGTAACGGTGTTCAAATCACCTGAAGCGGACAATGCTGGCAAAACCCTGCTTTGGATGGCCGGTATTTTAATTAGTATGTTTCTGGGTATCACTCTTTTGGCGCATCAGGTGGGGGTAACACCCAATGAGAATGAAACGGTGGTCTCCCAGATAGCCCGAACAATTTTTGGTCTTAACCCACTTTACTACGCCGTACAAGCAGCTACAGCTCTCATCCTGCTGCTGGCCGCCAACACGAGCTACTCCGACTTTCCCCGTCTGGCTATGTGGATGGCTCGCGACCGCTTTTTGCCTCGCCAACTGGCCAACCTGGGCGATCGGTTGGTGTACGCCAACGGTATCCTTGTGCTAGGATTCGTGGCGTCATTGTTGGTCATCATTTTTGGCGCTCGCACCCACGCCCTGATTCCGCTCTATGCGGTGGGCGTGTTTATTTCGTTTACCCTGAATCAGGGCGGGATGGTACGCCACTGGCTCAAACTCCGCACCCCTGGCTGGCGACATTCGGCCCTGATCAATGGCTTGGGCGCTATCGCTACAGCGGTAGTGCTGGTCGTGGTGGCAGCGACCAAGTTTACCCATGGCGCATGGGTGATCCTCCTGCTTATCCCCACCCTGGTGATGGGGTTTCGCACCATTCACCGCCACTATGAGAAAGTCGCCCAACAACTTTCCCTATCTGAACGTTGGCCCACTCCCATACGTCGCCACACGGTTATTGTGCCGGTAGCAGACTTACACCGGGGAGTAATCAAAGCGGTCTACTATGGACAAACTCTGAGCAACCAACTGCACACCGTCACCGTTGAGGTAGACCCTGAAGCAACCAAAGAACTTTGCGCCCATTGGCAACAGGTATTGCCCGATGTATCTTTAGAAGTGCTTCCCTCCCCCTACCGCTCAGTGATCGGGCCCCTATTAGAGTTTATCGATCAATTTGTGCAGGAGGAAGGCGACTACGTAACGGTGTTGGTGCCGGAGTTTGTACCGGCCCGCTGGTGGCACCACCTGCTGCACAACGAGACCGCCTGGGCGCTTAAGCTGGCCTTGTTGTATAATCGCCGTGACTGGCACGGTCGTTTCCGTCTGATTACTAATGTGCCGTTTTATTTAAGTAAGTGAGGCCTTTTTATGGCTCAAAATAATCAATTGGGCGTATTTCAAATGGGTTGGATTTGTCCATTGAAATCAACTTTCAGACGAAACTTTTGGCAATGGAAATCGTATAGATTTAAAAGATCACACGTTCTGGTCTTTGGGATGATGATTAAGATTTCGGAACTCCCCCAGAAAGAGGTCAATTTTATGCAACAACAAACTGTTACGGCCAGAGATCGGGAGATGGCCCAGGTCTGCATGGAATGTCCCGTATGTAATAACGCCCGGAAAATGCAAAAGGGGCCGGCCTTCTGGTTTGTCAAGACCATTGAAGGCAGCCTGTGCCCGTACTGCAAAGCATACGAAAAAGTGTACGGGCGAAAGGCTTACGAGCCGGCGTCGTGATGAGCCGGTGGTTGAATTTAGTCGGCGAGAATCCTAATGCCTTGACCGGCTGAAGCCTCGATTCCACTGGGTAACGCAGGCGTGTTTCTTAGCGGTTGTAGGGCAATTTGCCAAATTGCCTCTCCCCGTCGGGCAAGTATGCATAGGAGGGGACAAAATGAGTGGCTTTAGTCGCCTGTCCGGTTTCTTCTGGCGTTTTATGAAGATTGTCAACCGGCGTGTATCATCCTTGTACATGTCCAGAACTAACGTGGGACACCTGGTCCTCCTTTTAACCACAACCGGTCGCAAGTCTGGCCTCCTCCGCACCACCCCCCTTCAGTACGAGGAAATTGACGGTATCATCTATGTGGCCGCAGCCCGCGGACAAAAAGCCGATTGGTTCCGCAATATCGTGGCCAACCCACACGTCGAGGTACAGGTGAAGAGAAATCGTTTTCACGGTCTGGCCGAACCTATCACTGACCCCAAGCGCATTGCAGACTTCTTGGCATTACGGCGGCAACGCCACCCACGGATGATAGGCATTATGCTTTTGTTTCACGGATTGCCTCCCAAACCCAATCGCGTTCACTTGGAACAACTCGCTACAAAACTCGCTCTGGTGGCAATTCGACCTGACAAGGTAAAGTGATGTGACAAATAGGAGGGGTGAAGCTAGCTTCATTAACCTACCTGGCTTCGGGGCAAGGTTGTATGATAGGTTGACCCGGACGAAAGCCATGCAGGGTCAATTCAAGGAAATCGCCCAGGATCTGGTGGACAGCCTTGACAGAGGTCGGCTATTGGATATCGGTACCGGGCCAGGCAGATTGCTCCTTGAGATTCATCGCTTGAACCCGGACCTTGACTTATTTGGGCTTGACATCGCCGCCTCGATGGTCAAAGTAGCTACGAAAAACCTGGCCGGAATCGGGGTTGACTTGCGTCTTGGCAACATTCGGCAGACTGATTATGAGAGCAATTTCTTCGATCTGGTCACCTGCACCGGCAGCTTTTACCTCTGGGACCACCCGGAGCAATGCCTCGAAGAAATCTTTCGCCTGCTGAAGACAGGTCGCTCGGCCTATCTCTTCGAAACACACCAGGATGTCAACCCCAATGAATTTCAGGAAGCTCTGCGAGCGAATCTCCGCTCGGAAAACCTGTTTCGAAGGTTGATCGCGCCTCTTTTTCTGAAGAGACAGTTGAGGATGACCTATCGAATCGACGAAATTACCGGCATCATCAAACGCACCAACTTTGCCAACAGTTTCACGATAGAGGAAATCACCCTGGGTGGATTGCCAATTTGGCTACGTATCACCTTGACAAAAACCCTCAATTTGGCAACGTCACCCCGGTATGCTCAGTAGATCATAGAACCAGAATTGACAATGAAAAAGTAACTTCCGGTAAGACAACCCCATAAGTATCCAACCACGTAAAACGTAAAACGTAAAAGTGAGCCATAGATAAGTCATTACGCTTCACGTTTTACGTCACTTGCCCTGTGGGTTCACGAGTTGGCCAGCGACATCAAGCGGAAGTTACTTTTTACCCCGCTGGCAAGCCAAATTCTGGTTTGATGTAGATACAAAGCACAAACCAGTACCTCACCTAAGCCTTACAGAAGCCAGGTTCCCACTCCGATTCTGGTCGCTTCTGGGTTGGTCGGGTAGTCCCCTGCCACAACTGTCGCCACTTGTCCGGTATTTTAGTGACCCTCCCCTGACGATCAACACAGATATGCTTGGAGCGGGCGGTGGCAAAAACGGTTCCGGAACCGGCCTCGACCACCTCGTAGCCAAAGGTGATCTGCCGGCTTTTAACCGCCTCGACCCAGCAACGAACGGTGATCTGTTGATCGTAGCGAACCGCCTGCTCGTAACGGACGTGCAGTTCAGACACGGCCAGTGATACGCCCTTTTGCTCGAATTGAGTATAGGAGCTGCCCTGGGCTCGTACATAATGACTGCGCCCTTCTTCTAGCCAGACCACGTAAGAAGCATGGTGGACAATCCCCATCTGGTCGGTTTCGACGTAGCGCACGCGGAAAGTGGTTTCGGTAACAGGCATTGATGTATTCAAATTAGATCTTAAACCCTCTTTGATTTCTAAGAGATTGGTCATAAACCGCTCCTAATATGTTGAGTGTCTAGAAGGTGTTATCCGTGTCTGTGATGGTGCTGGCTCTCGGCGCACGGGTTGGCTCCCCGGAGCTTACCCGCCAGGTAATCCTGGACGGCTTGTTGCACGGTGCCTGTTGCTCCTGTGGCCACTTCGATGCCGTATTGCTCAAAAAAACTAACAGCCCGGCGTCCCATACCGCCAGTCAGCATGACGCTGGCTCCCTGCCCATTGATGAATTCCGGTATTTGGCCCGGGGTGTGGTTATGAGCATAAGGGTTGTCAATGGCTCTCACCGATTTAATCACGTTGTCCTCGATCCCAACGATGGTAAAGTAGGCACAGCGACCGAAGTGTCCACTGACTGCGCTGCCCAATCCATTATTATCCATACTTGAAATGGCGATACGGATATTCATAGTTCTGTTCTCCTTGTGTAATTTAAGATGAGTGGTGGGTATGATTATGCACACTGCGTTTAAGGGTGGGTGCGCTGAGAATTTCCAGTTCGCCCCTTTGTAACTTATCCAGGGCCTCGCTGGCCGACATACGCCGGGCCAGAGCAACCTGGCGATTGAGCGACCGGATCAACTTAAAGGCATGGGGGCCGATGTTACCGGTAACAAAAACCTCAACTCCTTGCCCGACCATTTGGGGGATGATCGCATGGGTTTCATCGTGATGATCCGTATTGTTAATGGCTTGCGCTTGTCCAGTTTCTGAATCTACATAAAGGTAATAGGGCGCATGGCCAAACCGTTTGGCCACTGCACTATCAAGTGTTGAGCCGTTGGCGGCGACAAGTACTTTCATTATTCGCTCCTTTATCTTCACTTTACCTGTGCCTGCCGTGGAGCTTCCTCAGGTAGAATTTGCCTCCCTGGTATTCTGTCTCGACAAGCTGATCCTGCGCGATCAGATGGTGAACCACCAACCAATCGGCTCCGGCCCGCGCCAGAAACTCGCTCACGGCCTCCTCCCGCATAGGATGCACGGCGGTAATACTCAACAGGTCTTCTGTGACGTTGCCTGTAAACGTGAAAGCGTTACCCTCATAGCCGATCAGGTACTCCACCTGTCCCACCCTATCGCTGAAGATTTGGTAGGCCCGGTTGACGATGTCTTCACCCGGCGGCCGGCCCCAGCCTTCTGCCGGCGGTCGCGTGGGGATGGCCAGATAGGCCGTGTCCGGTTGCAGTCGGGCCACAAAGTCGGCCACCTCCTTGATCAGGGCCGGGCCGTCATTGAGTCCCTCAACCAGCATCGTCTCCGTGGCCAGTTTACCGTCGAAGGCTGTCCCAAACTCAAGTACCCCATCGAGAATCGCGGCCAGCCGCAAGGTGCCGTGGGGCCGGTCGATTCGTCGCCAGACCTCTTCTGTCACAGCATCCACCTTGAGAGAGACCCAATCCGCTTGTCTCAGTGCTACTCGCACGTCCACGCGCCAGATGAGGGAAGCGTTGGTGATGACGGCGATGGGGATACCCAAAGACCGCAACAACTCGATCTCGCGGCCAAGGTTGAGATCCAGCGTGGGTTCCCCATCAGGCACAAAGGTCAGGTAGTCGATAGTTTCTCCGGCCGCCTGCACGCTATTAACCTTCTGCTGGACGGCCTTCAAGATTTCCCCAGGCTCATAAAACGCCTGACGCTCCACCTGCATCTTGAGGGTGCGTCCCAACTGGCAGTACACACAGGCGTAGGTACACACCTTGGGCGGAATGTTGTTGATCCCCAGGCTCCGACCTAAACGCCGGGATGGCACCGGCCCGAAAGCGAGCTTCTGCTCCATATTTCGCGCCATTTCTTGGGCTATCTCCCTGATCCATTGTTCTCGCTCAGTTTTTCGTACAGCAGGGTCTGTCGTGATTCCATTTTGGCCCACGTGATTAAACAACGATAACACTTCTTGCAGCAACAGCTTCTAGATTTTTAACAATTCTCTCAACGTCTTCCCTGATATTCGTCATCTCCAACCGCGTTCCTTCCAGCCAGGACATAGCAATTACAGGATCTTCGGGGATAATCCCTATCGGTTCCAGCCCTTTCGCGGCCAGCTTCCTCCGCACATACCTTTCCATCTCTTCATCCCTGACCCGGTTTAGCACCACCAGCACGTCTTTGACCGTCGCTTCTCTGAAGATCCGATTGGCCCATTGGACCAGTTCAGGGGTTTCTAAATGTTTCGTGGCCGGCAGTCCGCCAGCCTTGATCTGGTCCACCATGTCTCTCATATGGGCCGCCATTTGAATCGCGGCTGTGGTCGGATCAACGACAACGATGGCCCAGTCTAAACTGGTTACGGCCCCCCGCGCCAAGTCTTCGAAGCCCGCCTTGAAATCTACCAACGTGACCGGATATTCGCCATTCTGGTAGACTCTTAAGTCCCTGGCGATCTTAGCCACGGGGCCGTCGCACCCTGCCCCTGGCCCTTGGTCGCCGATTTTACCGGCCGTCAGGAATAGTATTCCATCTTCATTGCGGCTGTAATGTTTCGCAGCGAGCTGGTCCAGGGAAACCTCTGCCCCTGGCAAAGGCGTTGGATCATCCACAGGGCAGGTGACAAATCCACCGCTGAATACCATGCCCCCGAAGTAATCCAGGAGCGGTACCGGTGCCTGGTCAAGCCCCAGGGCCTGATGAAGTCCCACGTTGGTGGAGTCAGCGTCTAACACGCAGACTTTGTAGCCACGATCTCTAAGCGTCCGGGCCAACAGCACGACAGTGGTGCTCTTGCCACTGCCCCCTTTTCCAAAGATCCCGATTCTCTTACCTGTAAGTACTTTCTTTTCGGTCACGATGCTTCTCCTATGAAAATGTAGTTTTCATACGATGCGTGTGGCGCGGAGGAGAGTGGAGGGACACCCCCCACACCCTCCGCGCCATCGGCGGCTCCTTGTATAAATATTGTTAGAGGCAAAAACCCCAGGTTTGGGCCAAACACTGGATGCTAATTAAGACGATTGGATCAAACTCTCAGTCGAAACGCCGCGCTATGGGTGTTATTTCTGCCTCCTCGATACTCATCTCGGTCAGTTTCACCTCCACCTGCTGAACACCGTCCAGGGTGTGGATGGCCTGCTTGGCCTCAGCGACGATACGATCTTTCAAATTCTTGATAACGACGGATTACGAAGACCCGACCTCTTACGCTATCGAGAATCTCCTGGCGAGCCAGAGGGTTCTCGCACGTTTTGATTAAATGTTGCAGAGGCAATCTAACACCCGCCTCATCGCTCAGTTTGCAGCGATTGGCCACACAGTCCACCAATTCCGCCGCTTGTAAATCGACTATGATCTCTTCTAGTAAAGGCCCATCTCCCAAGTACAATCGTTCAGCGATTTGTGGGCTGGTCCAACTCGATTCAGCATGTTTGTGGAAGAAAATCAAGACGCGTAGCTTTTGGAATGAGTCAATGTGCCTGGTCTGGATGAATTGGGCTATCTCTTTCATCATCCACCTTCATTTACTTAATTTCTGGTCAATGATCTGTTCCAACTCACTTAGAAAACAACTCGGATCCAGGTCGTAGACCGCCGCCACCTCGGCCAGAGTTTCGAAGGGGGCGATGGCACAGCCAACGCAGGCCATGCGGTGATGCATAAAAACCGAAATGGTTTGGGGCCAGCGAGCCAGTACCTCGGCCACGGTCAGACCGGGCTCAAGCTGTGGCTGCTCCATAGGCAACTCCTTCTACCTTCAAGTATGCTCCCAAATGGGCTGCGCCTCTTTGCGCTAGCGCAAAGAGACAGGAAGTGATATTTGTCTATTTCACTAAGCGCTCAGTAATTGACTTGAGAGGTGGGAAAGACTGTTGGAAGTTGGCAAAAGTTCAGTGAATTAGCCGGGGAGTCGAGGCCAAGACCGGCTGAAGCCTCGACTCCACGCTCATTAGAGGCGGGGCCCTCGGTCATCGCCGGAAAGCGGGCCAGGACCTCGACTCCCCGCTCATTAGAGGGGGGGTTACTGAATATATACGAAAGTTGAGGCTCTACTGGAGATCTTCTGGAGGCAGATCTTCAGCAATGCGGGTCAGGCCGTGCGGATAGCGAATGAGGACCCGTTCTCGCCCGGTTTCGACCAGGTTTTCCCGCTCCCAGCGGCTGAGAATCCGGCTGACGGTATAGAGGGTCGTACCGGTCATTTCAGCCAGGTCCTGACGGGTCAGTTGCAGGTCGATCAAGATGCCCCCTTCCACCTTCCGCCCCACCTGCCGGACCAGGCGCAACAGGGCTTGGGCTACGCGCCGCTCGACTCGCTCCGTAGCCAGCTCCAGGTAGCGCTCCTCCAGTTCGTGCCAGCGCTGTGAGACCAACCGTAAACCGTTAATGGCAATCCGGGGAAAGCGTTCCATCAGCCGCTCTAAGGTGGTACTATCCCAGGCCAGAGACAGGCAATCCTCCACCGCCTGAGCCGCCAAGGGATAAACGGTATTTTCTAGCACCGCAATGATGCCGATGGCTTCACCGGGGCTGATAAAACGCACAAGCACCTGGTGGCCTTCAGGAGTTACCTCGGTCAATCTGACCTGGCCCTCAACGAGAATGTAAAAGGTCGTGGCCGGATCACCCTGATGAAAGAAAAAGGTGTGACGTTCAACATGGCGAAGATGAGCGGCCTGGCTGACCGCGTGCAGTTCAGGCGGAGCCAAACCCTGAAAGGGTGGTGTTTGGGCAATAAATTGGCTCGGCTCGATAGATTGCCTGTTTTTCTTCAACATTGCGTAGGTAATCATCGGCTAACTCTTTTCAACGCAATAGAGTAACCCGGCTTATATCTTCTCGTTATTGTACAACAACTCTTAGTGATTGGACAACAACTTAAACAAGGCCACATTTTAGGGCTTGTCGTTGCTCTCAACCAAATTGCCATTTGACAATGAATAAATATTTCATATAATATGAACTATAGGTTCAATGATAATGAAGCTATCTGATTGGACACAGATTCACACCCACATCCTCCAACTTGAACAGGAGGGCCTGGTGACCCGTACCTTCCGGCGTCTCGATCCAGAGCGCCAACAGGCGATCCTGACGGCCATTCTGGACGAAGCAGTCGAAAAAGGTCCCACCTCGCTCAATATCAAGCAGGTTGCCGAGCGGGCAGGGATTTCAGTCGGCTCGCTTTATACTTACTTTCCCAACCGGGAGGGGATGTTAGTTTTTGCTGTCGAACTGTGCGTACGTTTTGTGAGCGACGCTTTTGATGAGTTCCGTCCCTATCTATCGGCCCTGCCGTTGCCCGAGGCGCTGACGGCCTACCTGGTTGGAGGGGTCGAGTGGAGCCAGGCCTATGCCGGTATGTTAAGATTGTTTGCCCGGGCCGCTTACCACGGTGACCCTGACCTGGCCGAACCACTCGTGCGCCCGATTGCCACCAAGCTGCGAGAGATGGTCCACGATATTCTGGCCCAGGCCGCTGAACGAGGTGAAATTCGGGCCGAGGTGGACCTGGAGATGACCACGCGCATCATCCACGCTTTGATGGTCGCCGTTGGAGATAGCCAACTGCTGCCCTACCTTAACACTTATTTTCAGGTGGCAGACGAGAACATGCCACCTGAACGGACCTTAGAGGCACTTCTCGCCCTCATTCTACACGGAATAGGCAGCGAGTAGCCTATAAGTGCCTTGACTACAAAATTTCTGCACGTTGAGCAAGAAAATCTCTGATATGAAGGAGGAAAAAAATGAATCAGGATTTTACCCATACGACCCTGGGCAACACCGGCCTGGCGGTTCATCGTCTTGGTCTGGCAGCCACCTATCGTCCGGGAAAAAAGGCCATCTACAAAGCCCTGGATGAAGGCATCAACTACTTCTTTGGTTTTGGTATTGACACCCAGATGATGAGCGTGATGCGGGATGTTTTAAAAAGCAACAGGGAAAGATATGTCGTGGCTACCGGCGCTTATAACTTTATTTTTGGGTATTTCAATCTGCGTCGCACTTTGGAAAAAAGGCTCCGCCAATTGGGCACTGACTATATTGATCTCTTTTTGTTTCTGGGGGTGCTGAGAGAAAAGGAATTTCCCGAAAAGGTCAGAGAAGAGTTGTACCAATTCAAGGCAGAAGGCAAGGTTCGCGCCGTAGGTTTGTCCACTCACAACCGAAAATTTGCGGGCAAACTGGCAGCCGAAGGAGCGGTGGATGTGCTGATGATCCGCTATAACGCCGCCCATCGTGGCGCCGAGCAAGAAATCTTTCCCTATTTAGATGAACACAACCCCGGCGTGATCAGTTATACCGCTACTCGTTGGGGGTATTTGCTGAGAAGACCGCGCAGTTGGCCAAAAGATGGTCCCATTCCTGATGCCGGCATGTGTTACCGCTTTGTCCTCTCACATCCAAAGGTCCACGTTTGCCTGATGGCTCCCTCCAATATGAAACAGCTTGAAGAAAACATTGCCTCCCTGCGCCAGGGACCTCTGGATGAGGAAGAAATGGAGTTCATGCGGAAATTCGGCGATGCCGTGCATCATACCAAGAAGAGGTCTATCTTTTAACCAGATGTTCTACGATGCAACTGTTTGTCTATTTGATCTCAGCTTTCCTCCTTTTTGTCGGCGTCTTTGTTATCTTCCGTATCTTCGTTCGACGTGACTACCGGCGACAAGGTCGATTAACGCCGTTTTCCAGCTTTCTCGAGCTGCTGATCTGGTTCCTCTATATGTGCTTCCCATATATCTACCATCCTTCTGACTGGCCCTGGGCACACGATCCGTGTGTCAGCTCAGTTCTCCTCAAGAGCATAGGTTGGATTGCCGTAGCAGTCGGGCCATTGGCCTTCATTACTATGTTTTGGTTCGGGCTACGACGAGCGTTTGGGCTGGAAGTGAATAAATTAATCCAGACTGGCCCATATCGCATCACCAGGAATCCTCTTCTGAAAAACTATAGCTTCCGGGACGGTTGTTCGCCTCTCAATTGCACAGGTTGCAACTTTTTTACTTGAGAATCGTATAAATGTTATTGGAAAGGTGTTTCATAATCGCCTCAATCTCTCACCAGCCTCAATTTCAAATTATGTAAGGCAAGTTGCTAACTTGCCTGTAGCACCGTTGACAAGTTGGCAACTTGCCCTACAAATAAGAAAATTCCTATAACAAGCTATGGAGGGAACTTATGCTGAAGCACTGGTTAAAACGAAATGGATCCAGGAACAATGCCTCAAATGGACGTAACGGTAATAGCACCCCCAAGACAGGTTGCCTGATTGATTTACGGCAGGTAGTGAAAACGTATCAGACGGAAGCCGGGACCTTTACCGCGCTTGATAGCCTTGATCTGCAGGTCAATAGAGGCGAGTTTGTGGCGGTGGTCGGTAAGTCGGGCAGCGGTAAATCCACCCTTATCAACATGATCACCGGTATTGACAAGCCGACCTCTGGAGAAGTGATGGTCGGCGGCACAGCCGTGCATACCCTCAACGAAGGGCGTACGGCCGTGTGGCGGGGCCATTATATCGGGGTTGTCTTCCAGTTCTTTCAACTGTTGCCAACACTGACGGTGGCCGAGAACGTGATGCTGCCGATGGATTTCTGTAATATGTACGCCATGCGGGAGCGCCAGGAACGCGCCGTGCATCTGTTGGCCCAGGTGGGCCTCGCCAACCATGCCCACAAGTTACCATCCGCTATTTCGGGTGGAGAACAACAACGGGCCGCTATTGCTCGCGCCCTGGCCAATGATCCCCCCATCATTGCTGCCGACGAGCCCACCGGCAACCTGGACTCAAAAACAGCCGAGGACGTTTTTCAGCTTTTCGAAGCGTTAGTAGACCAGGGCAAGACCATTTTGATGGTGACTCACGACCGCGACCTGGCCCAACGGGTCAGCCGGATCATCACTCTGGCCGATGGTCAGATTGTGGATGAACGAGTGCGGAGTAAGAATGGCCAGCCAGCCTCCCGGCCACCGCAGGAGGTAGGCAATGCTTAAGCCGCGTTGGCGCAAAATAGTACGTGACCTGAGCCACCACAAGGTTCGCACCGTGCTGGTGGTGCTATCCATTGCGGTCGGCGTTTTTGCCGTGGGTATGATTGTCGGCACCCAGATTATGCTCAACGAGGACATGACCTCAAGTTACCAGGCCACCAACCCGGCCAGCGCTTTTCTCTATCCCGACCGCTTCGACGACGAGTTGGTCCAGACGGTGCGCCGCATGGACGGCATCCGTGACGCAGAGGGTCGCCTTGATGAGTTGGGGGTGCGCTTGAAAGTGGGACCGGATGAGTGGCGCGAGCTGTCAATTGACGTCATCGGTGATTATGATGATATGCGGCTCAATAAAATCAGGCCGATCAGTGGTGCCTGGCCGCCCCCCAAAAAAGGTATCCTCATCGAGCGGCAGTCACTGCCCCTGGCTAAGGCCAACGTGGGCGACATGATCGAGATCGAGACCAGAGACGGCAAGATGCGCCAGTTGCAGATTGCCGGCCTGGTGCACGATATGAATAATCCCCCCGCCCAATTTGTAGGTGAGGTTTATGGTTACATCAGTTTCGACACCCTGGAGTGGCTTGGCTACCCGCGCTTCTATGACGAGTTGCAAATCCTGGTGGCTGAAAACCCAACCGATAAAGACCACATCCGGGCCATGGCCGACCAGGTAGAAGACAAAATCGAAAAAAGTGGCCGCACCGTGTATTGGACCTGGATTCCAGAACCGGGTAAACACCCGGCCGATGAAGCAGTCCAACCTTTGTTAATCATCTTGGGTGTGCTGGGCACCCTGTCTCTGTTTTTGAGTGGCTTTCTGGTAGTCAACACCATCGCCGCCCTGATGACCCAGCAAATCCGCCAGATTGGCATTATGAAGACCGTTGGTGCTCGCACCGGCCAGATTATACAGATGTATCTGGGCGCGGTGCTCGTCTTTGGCTTGCTGTCGCTGGTGGTGGCCGTACCGTTAGGGGCGCTGGCGGCCCATGCTATGACCAGTTACCTGGCCGACCTGATTAACTTCGATCTGAGCGGCTTTCGCATCCCTGCCCGGGCGATTGCTCTGGAGGTGGCGGTGGGCCTGATTGTACCCCTGCTGGCCGCACTTTATCCTGTTTTCGCCGGAGCTCGCATCACGGCCCACGAGGCGATCAACTCCTATGGTCTGGGCAAGGGCCTTTTTGGCCGTAGCTTGATAGACCGACTCGTTGAAGACGTGACCAGTCTCTTTTTGGTCCTGTCTCGCCCCATGCGTATCTCCTTGCGCAACACTTTTCGTCGCAAGGGGCGGCTGGCGCTGACCCTGTTTACCCTGATCCTCGGCGGGGCCATCTTCATTGCCGTCTTAAGCGTCCACGCCTCCCTCCTGGCCACCCTCGACGATGCCCTGACTTATTGGAACTACGAAATTGAGGTTGACTTCGCTCGTCACCACCGCATTCCCCAAATCGAGCGAGTGGCTATGAGCATCCCCGGTGTGGCCCACGCCGAATGCTGGAGTGGCAACACGGCTCGTCGCCAACGTCCCGATGGGCACGAGGGCCCCAACATCTACGTCCTGGGCATTCCGGCTGAGACGAATTTGATTCATCCCAACCTCCTTGAAGGACGTTGGCTGCTCCCCGACGACAAGAATGCGCTTGTCCTCAATACCAAAGTGATTGAAGAAGAGCCAGACATTAAAATAGGCGATGACGTTGTGCTCAAAATTGAGGGGCGTGAGCAGTCGTGGCGCGTGGTCGGCCTGGTTCAGAGCGTGATGACCGGCCGTATTGCCTACGCCAACCAACCCTACTTGGCCCGGGTGATTCGTTACATCGGGCGCGCTGGCGACGTGCAGATTGTGGCTCAACCGCCAGCGGACGTCTCCAAGGATGATCCGGCCTTTCAAACAGACCTGGCCAAAAGGCTCAAAGATCATTTCGACAGCCGTGGCCTGCGGGTGACCGGCACCGAAACGACGGCCTCCATTCGAGAAAACATTGAATATCAGTTCAACATCATCGTCGTCTTTCTGTCGATTATGGCCGTCCTGATTGCCATTGTCGGTGGGTTGGGCTTGATGGGCACTATGAGCATCAACGTGCTGGAACGAACCCGCGAAATCGGCGTGATGCGAGCGGTCGGCGCTTCGGATGGCGCGGTGGTCAAGATTTTTATGGTCGAGGGCCTTTTCATTGGTCTACTGAGTTGGTTGATTGGCGCCCTGTTGGCGCTGCCCATTAGCAAACTCCTCAGCGATGCCGTAGGCGTAGCCTTCCTGGAGGCTCCCCTGAGTTACACTTTCTCTATCAAAGGTGCGCTGCTCTGGCTGGCCGCCGTCCTGGTTCTGGCGGCGATGGCCAGTATTCTCCCCGCCTGGAACGCCTCCCGACTGAGTGTACGCGAAGTGTTGGCCTACGAATGATGCATATCTGGTAAGTCTCAGCACATCGCTAACACTTATCTAGCAGCGTTGCCAAAAAACAGAACAGTTGGCTAATGTGACATTGGCCAAGTAGTTACCCCGTAACCCAGAAATAGCCTAATACGGCAATGAGGGTGGTCCAGATGAGGCTGTGAAACAAACCGACGCGCAGCAACCGGCTCTCTGCCCCGGTGATGCCGCCAGCCCCAGCCGCGGCCGAAAGCACTTGGGGAGCGACCATCTTTCCCAGCGGGGCCGCAGCTCCAGCCAAAGCAACCACTTTCAAGGGTGAAAGCCCCAATTGTACTGCTGTGGTCGCCTGCAATTGTCCCAGTATAGCATTAGAAGCTGTGTTGCTGCCGGCAATGGCAGCCCCAAGCCAGGAAAGAAAAGGGCTTATCAACGGGAAGGCCGGCCCGGTATTAGCCACGGCTGTCCCAACCGCCAACGTCATGCCGCTGAAGTTCATAATTTGAGCCAGTGCCAGCATCACCATCATATTGATGACCGGATAATGAATTTGTCGTCCTGTCATCCGAATGGCCTGAGACCATTGCCCCGCTGAGAGACCAACTACCCAACCAAAGATCAATGTCGTCACCAGGATAGCCGTACCAGCCGAGGCGATCAGGTTAAAACGCCACTGAAGTGACTCCGCTAGAATTGACACGGGGATGAAGAGTGTAAATTGATTAAGCCACTGGCTGACCGCCGGCAGGGACCAGACCGTAACAATAACCATTAACAGCAGGTAGGGCCACCAGGGCTTAAGCATAGCCTTCAACGGTGGACGGTTACTCTTATCAAGCCCGTTTTTAGTCAAATACGTTACCAGGACCGTGGCCAGGAGGGCCGCAACCGAAGCCGCTAAACCGGCCGGATAGAAGCTGATGCGGGTGGCTACCCACCAAACCACAAGGCCATAGGCCAGACCAGCCGCTACCGTATGCAGCCACAAACGTCGCAAGGCAGATCGGCCGCCAAAAGTAAAGGTAAGCCACATAGGGAAACCCAAAAAAAGAAGGCCGGCGATCACTGCCTGATGGTGAGCCAGGGAGATCAAGCGTAAGCCAGTTACCTCAGCTAAAACAACGACCGGAATGCCCATAGCTCCAAAAATTGGGGGCAGAGAGGAAGCA
Organism: Anaerolineae bacterium; assembly: GCA_034409055.1. Lineage (GTDB taxonomy): Bacteria > Chloroflexota > Anaerolineae > 4572-78 > J111 > DAOUMU01. The sequence goes on along the minus strand of DAOUMU010000057.1, from coordinate 16,005 downwards.
ACCAGGGTATAGGCCCCGGCCTCAAACGCTGGCACGCCCAGCCCCACTAAAACCGCAGTAGCCACGGTCACAGGGGTCAAAAATCCAGCCGTGCTGTCCAGGAAGGCGGCAAAGCCAAACCCTATCAGCAACAGTAAAAGATAACGATCCGGAATTGTCTGTTCCAGGGTGGCGCGCAGTTTCTCGGCCCAACCTGACACCACGGTGAGGTTATACAACAACAGCGAGGTAGCAATAATATATATGATCGGAAAGAGGGCGATGGCCACACCGTAGATGCCGGCAATCAGAGTGGTGGTAAGCGGAAAGCGCCATACTATGACCGCCAGGACAGCCGCCAGGAAAGCACCCACAGAGGCGGCGATGTGACTGGATACTCGTAGCGGGCCTAGCAACACAAAAACTACTACAATTGGTAACGCAGCCAAGGCAGCACTGAACCAGAGGCCGAGGGGAAGCGCAGTAGGGTCCATATTATGCTTAGTCTAAGGACAAATGGGCGTGAACGGCGTTGTAAATTTCCTCCGGTCTTTTTTCTTTCTCAAGCAGCAATTGACTTCTTTTCTTTGGCCAGTTCGTAAGCGACATCGATAATCATATCTTCCTGGCCGCCAACGATCCGTCGTCGCCCAAGCTCAACTAGAACATCTCTCGGGTCCACCTCAAACTTTTCAGCGGCTCGAGTCGTGTGTAACAAGAAACTGGAGTAGACCCCGGCATAGCCCAGCATGAGCGTGGCATCTGGACCTTCTTTCGATTGTGATTTGAAGGGGTCGACCAGTTTAGCCGCGTCCATGATTTTGTACAGATCGACGCCCGTCTCAAAGCCCAATCGGTCGAGCACGGCGATCAAGGTTTCGGTCGGGGCATTGCCGCCGCCAGCCCCCATCGACCGCAACGATCCATCGACCACGTCAGCGCCGATTTCGATAGCAGTCAACGAATTGCCGATTGCAACCCCCAGATTATTGTGAGCGTGAAAACCAACTCTGCAGTTGAGGGCTTCTTTCATAGCTGCCACCCGTTCTTTTACCTCCGGGGGCAGCATGTAGCCGGACGAATCGACCACGTACACGTAATCCGCACCGTAGCTTTCCATCAAGTTGGCGTTGTGGAGCATCACCTCGATAGGGGCCATATGGGCCATCATTAGGAAACACATCACTTCCATGCCGAGTTTTTTGGCCAGTCCGATATGCTGTTCGGAGATGTCGGCCTCAGTCACGTGGGTAGCTATGCGAGCCACGGTTGCGCCGTTACTGGCGGCCATATCCAGATCCTCTTTGACGCCGATGCCCGGCAGCAGCAGCACCGCTAGCTTACTCTTGGTTAGCACGGCTGACACCGCCTGCAAATAGGCTTCATCTGAGGCGGCAGCCCGGCCGTATTGCAAAGAGGAGCCACCCAAACCGTCACCGTGTGACACTTCAATGGTGTCGATCCCGGCCGTGTCCATTGCCCCAGCAATCGTGGCCATCTGCTCCGGGGTGAATTGGTGGGCCACGGTGTGCATCCCATCTCGCAGAGTCGTATCAACTACACGCATAAACTTAGACATGGGCCACTGCCTCCTCTTTCGCCAGAATGTGATCAGCCAACCTCTCCGCCACACCGGTGGCTGCCGCAGTAATGATGTCCAGATTGCCGGAATATTTGGGTAAAAAGTCGCCCGCGCCTTCTACCTCGATCATGGTCGTCACCCGGTTACCTTCGACCAACGGTGGTACTCGCAGCCGGTAGCCAGGTACGTAAGTCTGCACAACCGCAATCATCTCCTCGACCGAGGTACGCATGGCTTCTTGATCGACTTCACCCTCAACTTCGCAGTAGATGGTGTTGCGCATCATAATCGGTGGTTCAGCCGGATTGAGAATAATGATCGCTTTTCCTTTTTTCGCGCCGCCAACTATCTCTACGCCACGGGCGGTAGTCTTGGTGAACTCGTCGATATTTTGTCGCGTGCCCGGACCGGCGCTCTTGGAGGCAATCGTGGCCACGATTTCGCCATAAATTACCGGGGCCACCCGGCCCACCGCCGCCACGATGGGGATGGTAGCCTGGCCACCACAGGTCACCAGATTGATGTTGGGGCTATCAAAATGCTCGCCCATATTGACGGCCGGCACCACGTAAGGGCCAACCGCGGCCGGGGTGAGATCAATGGCGATCTTACCAGCCTCTTTGAGCCTCGGGGCGTGCTGCAAGTGGGGTTTAGCGCCGGTCGCATCAAACACCACCTGAATGTCATCGCGCTCTAGAATCGGCCCAATCCCTTCGGCTGTGGTTGCAATCTCCAGGGCAGCGGCTCGGGTCAAACCTTCCGATTCTGGGATAATCCCGGCCATTATGCATAATTCCAGCTTCTCGCTGCGGAGTACTTTGTACATCAGGTCACTGCCAATGTTGCCGGGGCCAAGAATGGCAACTTTGAGTCGATTATTCATACTGAGAACCTTTCTTAGGCGAAGTATGCCGAAACACTGCCCAGGCGATCAAAGTCAGCCCGGAAATGGTCTCCCGATGCTGCAAACGGAGCAGTGGCCAGAGAACCTGGGAGAATAATCTCTCCGGCTTTAAGGGTGATGTCGAATTCAGCCAGTTTGTTTGCCAGCCAGGCCACCGATGACGCCGGATGCCCAAGCACTGCCGCGCCAGCGCCGGTATCGACCACCTGTCCGTTCTTCTGCAGGACCATGCCTACCAAGCGCAGATCCAGGGCTTCAACCGGCGTTAGCATCTCGCCCAAGACCACCATCGCACTTGACCCGTTATCAGCAATGGTATCTTGAATTTTTATTTTCCAGTCCCGCACCCGGCTGTCGACAATTTCCAGGGCCGGCATTACGGCCTCGGTGGCCCGCAATACATCGGCCACATTTACGCCGGGCCCGGATAGATTTTTCCCCAGCAAAAAGGCAATCTCACCCTCGCAGCGGGGTTTCAGAAGCTTATCTGTGGGCACAGGTTCTCCATTTAAGACCACCATATCTTCAAATAGATGGCCGTAATCTGGCTCAGATACGCCCAGTAGGTCTTGCATTGCCTTGCTGGTCAGCCCAATCTTTTTGCCTATTAATCGTCGCCCCTCTGCCAACCGTTTACGGACAACACCTAATTGAACTTGATACGCCTGTTCAATGGTGATATCTGGGAAGCGGTCGGTGAGTGGGTCTACAGGAAAGCGCTCCTGCTGGGCTTGAAAAAGTTCATCGACAAGATTGTCTATGTTGATAGAGCTTCCCATAGGAATGTTTTCCTTTCTATGGATAATTTTTATGGTGAGGAGGTGAAGCCGAATGATTCCAATGTTTCATTTTCTCAGCCAAAATGTTGCGCAGCGCAGAGGCAATTTCTTGGGCTAAGATGTGCTTATCAACCGCACCCTGCTCCAGATATTTGCAAATAATTGGCATCGCGGTCCGAACTTCGTCGTGAGGGCCAGGCAACGTAACCATTGTGGTCAGCCCCAACTGTCCCACAGCAACGCGGACGCCCTCTTTTTCGTGTCGCCCCTGCCCTTTTTGATACTTGACCAGCCATGCCGAAGCTGCCTGGCGGTCCACCTCGAGCAGCCCCTCTACACTACGATCTTTACTTTCGGCTCCTACACCGCCAGTGGTGATAGCCAGGCCATAGCCTCGATTGACCGCATCATTGAAGGCAAAGGCAATGGCGTTTTTGTTATCTTCCAAGATAGGGCCAACGGTCACTTTAAAACCGCGCCCTTCCAGCGTAGCCTTGATGTAGGGCCCATTGGTATCTTCTATCAAACCGCGACGCACCTCAAAACCGGTTGAGTAGACAATAGCCCGGCGGAAGACGGCCGAACGAATAGAATTGGTCATATTGCGAGTTCGATCCAGGATGGCGGGTACTTCGGCCGGGTCCATCGCAATCATTCCCAGCACACCATCGGAGTGAATGGCCGCATCGGGGGTGACCTCTATCCCGGGCAGCGTAGCTAATTGCTTTAACAAGGTCTCCTCTTTACCGGCAATATTTTCGGCTTTTACGGTGCGCCGTAGAATGTCCAGGGTAACCAGATTGTCGTGTACGTCTACAACCTTGACTTCAGATGGAGCCAGTTCCAGCACCTCTGCCGTGACAGAGGCCATAGCGGTCAGATTAACTTCATTCAGCCTGAGGCCGGTCACCCATAACTCGGTTTTTTCCAATAAATTGTATTCCATACGTTACTCCGCAACGCCAATCACGTCGAGTTTCATATCCAGTAGGGGCGCATCCATGATCACGGTCCCAATATCCAAAATATGTATCCCCAGGTCGACCAGCGTCGGAATATCTTCATGCTTGATACCGCCCGCAAAGGAAACCTTGACATTTGGATAGGCCGCCGCAACCTCTAAAGCTGCCATCACATCTTGCCGATGACCTGTATCGACCATCACCACCCCGGCCCCACCCTGGCAGGCCCGGGTCGTTTCTTCAGCTATGGCTGCCTCTTCACCGCGTACCTGGATGACCTTAACACCGGGGATGTCTCGCACCGCAGCCAGGGTGGCGGTAATTCCCCCCAGCATCCGTACATAATTTTTGTCCAGGTAGACAAAAGGCACATCCAGAATGCGCGGGGGCATTCCGCCAACAGCAACCGCATGCCGAACCATAAACTTAAGGTCAGGTGGCATCTTTTTCCAGGCCCCAGAGACCACCCGGGCCCGCCCGGAGGCCAGTTCAATGGCTCGTCGGGCAGAGGTGGCAATGCCAGAGGCCTTACACAAGCAGCCCAGTAGCCGCTCTTCGCCTATCGCCATATACCTGGCGTGACCAGTAATCACGGCCACTAATGTTCCAGCTTCGAGCCAATCACCCTCACGGCAGACCCAGTCCAATTTCAAACCGACTGCCTCAGCCGTGCTCTCGGCCATGGCCGTGCCGGCTAACACGCCCCTGGCGTTGGCGGTCAGATGAGCTGCAAACCGGGTGTTGCCCAGCCCAGCAAAGATTAAGTCACGGATATCGGTGGCCGGTGGTGTCAAGGCCTACGCCCCACTGTATTGCCATAAGCCGGCGTTCGCCGAATGTCCCTGCAACTGAAATGGCATTGACTACGTATACCACTAACTTATCTTTTCTTCGTCGTTTAACTGTGCTCTAATTCAAAGCCGTTTCAGTTTGGAGGCCACGCTGCTGCAGCCACAAGGGAAGCAGTTCCTGGTCAACTCGCTCGGAAACCAGCGGTGCTTTTTCCTTTAACAGTTCCGCCAGAGAGGTGCTGACATTCATCCCCCCAGGAGCACCATCAAAGACCAGGATGTTGTCGGTACCGGTGGTGCGTTTGGCAAAGCGCAAGGCCGCTTTCAGGCCAGGAGCGGTCATAGCATGGTCCATGTAATAGATGTTCTGAGCATCATTCCGCATCAGGTTGGCCTGCTCCTCGCCAACCACCACCGTCGGTACTTGCTCGGCAAAGAAGACGCTGGGATATCCAGTCCAGGCATAATTGTGGATACACATCTTGATGGCCGGGTTCATCGGAGGAATACCCTCTATCAGCGGTTGACCATCTTTGCCGTAATAGGCCTCAGTATACCAGGTGTACGGCGGCAAGGGATTGTCAAGATCGTAGATGTCTACATTAGCGCCGCAGAAATTGGCATAGATGACCCCAGCCGCAAAGTTATAGGGCACCGGGGCCGGGAAGTCGAGAATGGCAATACACTCGTCGATCTCGCCCAGCAAGGTCATTATCTTACCATAAAAGCGACAACCGTCTCTCGTCAGCCGATTATTGACAGCATAGAGATCATTGTCGGCATCAATGCGGACTACCCCATTCGGCGCCATAACTTGGAAGCAGGTGAAAGCAAACTTGGATTGGACGAAGGATGAGTCGAAAATGGAGCGGGCTACAAAGTTGGCTGCCCGTGGCCCCAGGTTTTGATGGTAAGTGGAACGAGTTTCGATACGGGCGTAAGACATACCAAAGGGTTTCACCGCCCGGTCAACTTGGCGATGGAAATGGACCTCTCGCACATCCGAATTGTGGGCGTGAATGATCCACTTGGCATCATAAACCCGGGCAATACCGTAGAGCGTGCCGATTTCAGTTTCTATGGGAATACCCCGGTCAATGGGAGCCACTCCTTCGGCTTTGCCTTTAAAGTGCTCATCTAGCTTGAACCGCTTAATGTACTCTTCGGTCTCGCGAAAGCGTAGTCCTACTCCGGCCCGCAGTCTGATTTTGCTGGCGCCGGTCCGTTCCTCGACCACATCGCGGATCGTCCGCAACATTTCGGCGTAAGCATCTCCCCCGTATAGGGTAAAGCCGTGATGGGAGGCCAAAATATTGACGGTATCCTTGGGCTTAATCATGCTCATATCGACCTTAGCCAGCGACTCGGTCGTGGTCCGGCGGACTGCGGCAATGCCTTCGTCGCCAGGATAGATGACCTGCGGCAGATCCGGCTGCAACTCCGGTAAACTGAGCGAGGTCATATTCGGTAGCTCCGAAGCACGCATTTGGACCAGGCTGGGATCAATACCGTATTGAGACTTACGCGGAGGAATAGGCTTAATCGGTGGACGCATCACACTCCCTCCTTTACTGGCTCAACAGCACCCACAATTCTATTCATCAGTTGTACATCATCCTCAAAATAGAAGCCCCGGCTGGCATATTTAGCTCTGACCTCTTCCGGTATCTCCCAAGCGGTTATCGTGCGGCCATAGAGTTGCCAGCCCTCTTTAAATGTTGGCGTTAAGGGGACACCGGCTGCTTCAAGCAAACGCAATAGGGGTTGTGTACATTCTACCGTGCAGCCGGTTCGGATACCTGTATTGTAGGACAGTTTCTCGGGCGTATCGATCTCTTTTAGAATCGCCGCGGCAACCTCTTCAGCTCGAGTGGTCGTGCAAAAGCAGACGATTTGTTCAGGATGGAGGTGAGCTTTCCGGCACAATTCCAAAATCTGCTGCCGATCCACATCCTCGGTCGAAACGCCAACGGTATAGGGTTCTGGCTGATTGACCATTACCAACGCGTTAAAGGGGCAACGCTGTTCACAGGCTTTACATCCGACACAGTGATCGGTATGAATAAAGGCAAGCTTTTTAGGGCCACCCGGTTTTTCATTAGGAACCATCTCAATGGCCAGGGTTGGACAGACTTTGGCGCAGATGGTACAGCCGGTACAATTTTCTTCAACCAATTCGGCTAACAAGCTTATTCGTCGCATAGACTACCTCCTTTCCGAGAAGTATCTATAAAGATAATTCGTAACTACCTACCCTCATGTCATTCCGAGGAGCTCAGCGACGAGGAATCTCCGAAACTTTGGCCCAAAAGAGGTCTACCCTGTGCCCCTTGGGTATTTACCAAAACCTTGGGGATTCTTCACTCGCTGCGCTTGTTCAGAATGACATGGTAGGTAGTTACGATAATTCATTAACCTTTGCCTCAATAACCAGAATTTCCTCTCGAATATCCCAATTGGTGAGAGATGTCTGCCGCAGCTTTCACGACGGCCGAGATAAGCTGGTTTATCTTCTCATCTTTCAGTCGAACTGAAGGGCCAGAAACCGACAAAGCCGCTACCACCTGGCCGGTGTGATCCCGAATCGGCGCGGCGACACAACGCAAGCCTTCAATGATCTCTTCGTTATCCAGAGCGTAACCACATTCCCGGACTTTTTCCAGATGAGATTTCAGCACTTCCTTATCCGTTATCGTATTTCTCGTCCGGGATTGCAACTCCACTCCATTCAAAAGAGTGTCAAGTTCCACCCTGGATTTAAAGGCTAACATTGCCTTGCCCACACCGGTGCAGTAAGCGGGTAGACGATATCCTACCTGGGAGACAATCGTCATGGATTGGGGGGATTCGCGCTTGTCAATATAGACCACATCTAAGCCGTCCCCAACCACCAAATGGACGGTTTCCTGAAATTCATCCACCAACCGTTCTAAAATGGGGCCAGCCACAAGCCGCAAATCCAGACGAGAAACAGCGACACTGCCCAATTCAAACAGCTTGATGCCCAAAACGTAATGTCCATGATCGTCTTTAGAGATAAGCCCACGCAGGCGCAACGTGGCCAGCAATCCGTGCACTGTACTCCGGTTGAGGTTCAGATCTCGGGCCAGGTCTGCCAGAGAGGCACAGCCACCACGGTGAGCCAATTGTTCCAGAATCATAACGGCCCGATCTACTGATTGGATCATTCTACTTTGGCGTGGCATCACAAAATTCCCACAATTTTGGCGGGTGGTAGACAGCAGACGGAACATATCAAACCGTCTACCGTCTACCGCTGTTGGTTTTTTCTGGTGCGACTGTCGCAGGAGGATTAAGAGTGCTTAGACATCCAGCACACTGTATCGACCATACGGTACAAACGCCACGCGGGCATTCGGGCCGTGTCGATCCAGGGCCGCGCTGAAGGCTTCTTCCAGTGAGGTGGTGGCGCCCAGACCAGCGCCCTGGGCCATCTCGATATTCTCGGAGTTGGTGACGATAACCAGGTTCTTGCGGGTCATCACCTCATAAATCTTCCACCAGATGCAGCCGGCCCATAACTCCCGATCCTTGGCATAGAAAGCTCTCACCGCTTTGGCAACGTTCTCCGGTGAAGGCGGCATATACTCGGCCATCAAGTCCATTAAGGCAAAGCCAGGCCAGGCCCCGTAGCCGGGGCACGGGCTGGCATGAATGATAGTGCCACCATCTTTAACGATAGGATCTACGTTCACCGCAGCCCAACTGGTGTGGAAATAGAGGTGATCGGTTGGGGCGCTGGTGCCGGTAATAACGATATCGGCCGGGGCGCCGCCAAATTGGGTGGCGTCAAAGCGATAAACCTGATCGTAAGCCTTGACCGCAGCCTTGTGTCCTTCCACAAAATCGCCGGCCTGCAGATAGGTGACCTGGAACTGACCATTAACAATCATCTGGATACCCATATCAACACCGGCTATCCGGGCGGCCTCATATTTGTCTTCTTGCATATGGCAGGCGTTGTTGCCAGGGCGGCAATCGCCGGGCAGCGAGAACATGTGGTTCATCTCAATGGTCTCATTGCCGGACACCGCGGGGATAATCATCCCAGAACCACCGTAACCCCACAGGGTGGCCTGCGTGGTGGCAATGCTGATTTTTACATCTGCTTCAGCTACTGCTTTGAGTACAAAAACGGGGACACCACGGCTGGTGATCCCTAAGAAAGTATAATTTTCCGGCTGGCTAACGTCGTTGCAAACCGCGGAAATCCCGCTGCCAACAACTTCTTTGCCCAGTTTCTCTTCAATCTCTTCGGGGCTTAACGCCGGGACTTTGCCGTTCCCAATGGCGATGCTGATTTCAGCGCCAGCGGTCTTAATTTTATCGATGAGGACCGGCAGAATTGCTGAGGCCGGCGCAGCCCGGAATTGATTTTCGGTGAGGATAACAACCTTATCGCCCTTTCGTACCAACTGTGACAGCGGCTTGCAGCCTAAAGGATGTTCCACTGCGTAAGCTATAGCCTCTGTCAGATCCAGCAAGGCTGGGGGTTCTTCAGGAACAAATGAGGCCACCAAATTTTTATCAGGGACTTCAAGGTCCAGAAAGACCCCCATGTCTTCAGCCGTATCGAACGGAACTTTAATTTTTGTCATTTTTCTACACCTCCTTGTGGTCGTGAGTAAAAAATTTTTATACAACTGCTATAAAATCATCCACCGGGATGACAGTAGCCAAGCCTTTGTTCATACTACCTCGCTGATAATCGGCCAGGTTCATTGTGACGTAGGTGTAACCAAATTTTGCATCGGCTACTCCTCCTGAAGACTATTCATCAAGCTGGCAGCAAAGCCAGCCCCAAAATCATAGTCCCAGGGCGCTTGGGCAAGGGGACTGGTTCGTAGACGATAATCCGGGCCAGATCGTTGTAGCGTGTGCATCTGGAACAACGGCTTGAATCGTTGGATTACAGATAGACTCAGCAGATCCAATTTTCAAGCTCGGAGCGGACCACAGTCCGCGTTTTGGCCGCTGGACTGTGGTCCAGCTAGAGCAAATTTGGATGTACTGAGACTACATCGCTTGACAATATGAATGATTTTTTGGAGGAGAAGACTGTTCGATAATGCCGAATATCATTCTGTATTGGTGAACAAATTATATAACAGATTAAATATCGTGTCAATATTACATTTCACATAGTATTTGCATTCCCCCCCCGTATGGCTTAAACTGTAATACATAGAACCAGAATTAGCAATGAAAAAGTAGCTTCCGGTGAGACAACCCCATAGAGCATCCAACCACGTAAAACGTAAAACGTAAAACGTAAAAATGAGCCGTAGATAAGTCATTACGCTTCACGTTTTACGTCACCTGCCCTGTGGGTTCACGAGTTGGCTAGCGACATCAAGCGGAAGTTACTTTTTACCCCGTTGGCAAGCCAAATTCTGGTTTGATGTAATATAGAGGCATTTTTGGGGAACAGGAAATATATAGCTTTTCTAAAAAGATATAGGCGGCCAACCGAGGCATCATACCGATGAAACTGGAAATCATCGTGGCAAAAGGCAAACAGCAGGGCCAACGGTTGAGTGTTGACCGGCCTGGCATCTATCGCCTTGGCCGTAAAGCCGGCTCTGATCTGACCCTGGCTGAGGATAGACACGTCTCTCGCCACCATTGTCAAATTGAATTGACGGCGGCCGGGGTTTGCCGGATCGTCGATACCAGCCGGGGCGGCACCTTTGTCAACGGCAAGCGGGTGCAAAAGGCTCAACTGGTCGATGGGGATAAGCTCAGGCTTGGCCAAACGGTTCTGTCCGTTTCCCTGATAGAGGGCGCACCGCGTATACCCGGTTTTACGCTGGAAGAACCCCTGGCCGGGGTTGGCCCGGGTGAACACTGGTCGGCCACCTCTGATTTACTTGACCAACTGGTGGTCTTACACTTTCTATCGCTGGACCCGGCCGGTGAGGCTGTAGAAAAAGCACAGCAGCAACGCTTCCTGCGTGAAGCGGCTATCTGTGCCAGAACCTACCATCCCGGCTTATTAAGCTTCCTGGACCAGAATATTGCCGGTAACTTTCTCTGGTTCGCCACTGAGTTGGCTGAGGGACAGAACTTACAGCAACGGGTCGAACAACGCGGCCCCCTGCCGGTGACAGAAGCCATAGAAGTTATCAGCCAGGTTTTAGATATTGTGGCCTATCTGCACCAAAAAAGTATCGTTCATCGGGGGCTTCGCCCCTTAAGCTTGCAGGTACAAACGGAGGCAGATAAGTTCACCGTTCGTCTGACCGACCTGGGCAGTGCCAAATGCTTCCAACCCCTTGAGCTACAACCCATCGCCGGTGCAGGCGAGCGAAGTTTTCCCTTTCCCATTCACCCCTTCATCGCTCCCGAAGTTTTGCACGATTTTAAGGCTCTGGACCCCCGCAGCGACCTCTACGCCATAGGGGCCATCTTCTACTTTGCCCTGACCGGCCGACCGCCTTACGAGGTCTTGGCGGAACAGGACCTGGTGCGGACCATTCTGGCAGAAAAACCGCCAGCGTTGAGCAGTCTCAAACCCGACCTGCCGCCGGCCATCGTGGCTGTGGTAGAACAGGCGATGGCCCCGGAACCGGAACAACGATATAATACCGCCCCGGAGATGCTCGATGCCTTGCGCCGGACCGTCGACATGCTCCAACCACCGGCATCTCTTCGAGTCGTCCTACCCGGCAAACGACCGGTCGTGGGGAAACTCATCGATCATTATGAAATCATGGCCGAACTGGGGCGGGGCAGAATGGGTACCGTCTATCGGGCGCGTGATACCCGTACCGGGCGAGAGGTCGCCCTTAAATTACTCCGGCTCCTGGATCAGCCATCTCCGGCCCCAAAAGAAACAGGGGGATTATCAGCCAGCCAACGACGACAACGCTTTGAACGAGAAGTCAAACTGGCCAGTCGATTGAACCACCCCCACATCGTTACGGTTTACGACGTCAACCTGGCTCACGAGCCTCTCTACCTGGTGATGGAACTGCTGGAGGGCGGCAGCCTGGAAGAGCGACTACGGCAGGAAGAAAGGCTGGTAGAATGGTTACAACAGGGAAAAACTCTGGAAGCATGGCTAGAAAAGCAAATGCCCTGGCCAGAGGTTCTGACCCTGCTGCGTCCCCTGGTTCAGGCCCTGGCTTATACCCACCAGACCGGGGCAGTTCACCGTGATGTGAAACCGGCCAACATTATGTTCACTGCCCCTGAAGGTATCCTCAAGCTGGTTGATTTTGGCCTGGCCCATTGGGCAGTTGGCACAACCCTGACCAAAACCAGCGATATACTGGGAGCGCCGGCCTATCTATCCCCGGAGCAAGCCCGGGGTAAACCGGTCGATGGTCGGAGTGATATTTTTGCCCTGGGGCTGATCCTTTTTGAAGCCATCACCGGGGTCAACCCGCTAGATAAAGGCCCCCTGTTCCAAACCATTATCGAGCTTGGTTCTGATCGGCCCCTGGATACCCGCTTGCTGTACCACCTCAAAATCCCGCAGCCGGTCATCGACTTGATTGAACGGGCCATTGCCAAAAATCCGGCCGAGCGCCCTCCGACCTGTGAAGCCTTTTTAGCCCATTTGGACGAGTGCCTGGAGACTACTGCGACTGAGGTAACTGTCCCCCGCCCTGCCTGGCGTCCCTGGGATGGCCGGCCGCCAGCACGTCCGGTCATCCATCAAGAAAATCAGCTTGACCTGAATGATCAGGAAAAAGCTCTTCTCCAAACTCTCTTTAGTACCCACAACCGGATTGTCATCGAGACCCAATTCCGCAAAGGTTTTAGTAATAGTCGCGTCCTGCAAGTGCGACCGGTGGATGAGTCAGGCGTCAGACGTTACCTGCCGGCGGTGGTTAAAATAGGTCCCCGCTGGTTAATCGAGCAAGAATGGCGAGCCTATCAGGCCTGGGTGGAAAAGATCCTACCCGGCATCGCCCGGCTCGAGGGCAACCCCATCCTGGGGGAGCGCCAGGGTATCCTGCGTTATGCCCTGGTGGGCAGCGGTATTTTTCCGGTGCAAAGTCTGCGCGACTACTATCAGCAGCATGATGCTAACACAATCAGACGCTTATTGGTCGACCGGCTGTTTAAAGTGCTGGGCCGGCAATGGTGGAAAGCATATCGATCTGATTTCAGTTTTCACCTCCAGGTTGATTATGATTCACTGCTGCCGGTCAATTTGTTGCTCGAGTCTGTCGACGCGCCGCCGTCAGCCGCTTTTCACTTGATTGAACCGAACCGCCTGCCGCTGTCTGCCATCCAGGTTGGTGATTACGTGAAAATCAAAGGCTTTGTGGTCACCGAAGTCGAACTATCCCCCCAACGGTTGACCCTCGACCTGCCCCCCACCGCCAAAGGTCCCGCCTCTAGCATAGCTCAGGTGTCGTTTGGCTACCGGCTCCGGCTGACCGGTGTGCCAAATATCGAGCAGTACCGGACCGGCCAGCCAATTGATGTTCTATCCGGCCAGGTTATCGCCACCCGCCAAGACATACTCCTTGAGCAGGCCATAAAAATCTTACCCAAAACACTGAACCTGGCGGCTGAGAGCCTACCTGTGTCTGCTAATTGGAGTTTACCCAATCCTTTGTTGGCTTACCAGGACATCCTGCGCCAAACCCGTCCCGCTCACCGGGCCACCATCCACGGTGATTTGAATCTGGAAAACATCCTGATCGATCCAGAAACCAGCGAGTTGAGCCTGATTGATTTTGCCACGGTACGGCGGGGACATAGTCTGCACGACCTGCTGCGCCTGGAAACGGAGGTGGTCACTAAACTGCTTCCCGCTACCTTGCGCCAGGCTGAGTTGCCCCTGCACACCATCCCTACCTTGTATCACCGGTTACATCAGACCACGGCCACCCCCGACGCCACGGTGGTGTCCATACCCCTGCACCCTGCCTTGGATAAGCCCTTTACCATCATCGGCGCCATCCGCCAGGCAGCCAGGGAGCACCTCTTTGACCGCACCGATTGGACAGAGTATTACCAGGGATTGACCTTATATCTGCTGGGAACCTTGAAGTTCAAGAATCTGGATGAGATGCCGGAAAGCCCCCTGCCCAAGCAGGTAGCCTTTTGGGGCGCAGCCACGGCGGTGGAACTGCTATGATGCCGCTGTGCTATCCCGATACACTCGGGAAATAAAATGCATTGTTCCAAGCGGACCAGTGCGAAGCCTCCCTGTGGGACAGTCCGCACCTCAGGCGGCTGGACTGTAGTCCAGCCGGAGCACAACAAAACACCCTATTACCGAATTAAATTTTTAACGTTCATCAATCATCATACTGGCTTTGGCTATCAAGAGGTTTTTATCCAATTGGGGGAGGTTACTGGGAACTTAATAGAGGTTCGATTTCTGCCAGAACCCGGGCCAGGGTAGGTTCTGACGAAGCGGTGAGAGTGTCTTCCGGCCCAATATGTTTGTGGTGGGGGTAGGTGGGAATTTGGGGATGATGAGGCGCATTGTCATATCGAAAAACACGCTCACCACTGCGTACATAGGTGTAAGCATAATGGACTTTAATGGGGTAACCTTGCTCGGTGTTGACTACTTCAAATAGGTCAAGGTAACTCGCATCCCAAAAGAAAACCCGGCAACGAACAAGACCATTATAGTCATCCGATGCCAGGCAAGTGATAGGTTGCTCTGGTGAGCCGATTTTAACATTCTGACTCAAGCCACGTTCGAGGTTTGAGAAATACTCATCGATTTTCATGCAGCCAGAGTAGTGCTCTCTTTCATAAATTGTCGAACGGGATGTGACGTCAAGTAGAGGTGGTAAACCCCAGCCCACATCATGAAATCATCGTCATCACCCAGTTCACCGGCCACATAGCGACGGAAAAACTCGATGGTTGAGAATTCGTATTTGCGTTCGTATTCATTCAACATCTGGGTCAGTTCGTTAAACTCAACCCGACGCGGCTTTAAGAATTTGCTCATTGTTTAGGCTCCTCTGACCGAAAGTATAGCATTGCCTCCAGCTAATCGCAAGATACCCGAACGAGTCTCTGAGGCCGCGAAAATCTCATCGCTTCAGGGCCATCACCACTCAAAACAGTGAATACGCTGAACCCCGCTGAAGTTGTTGAAGGTATCACCGTCCCCTTAGCGTTGTCAGTGCCTTCGGTGTTTCATAGGTTGAGGTGGTCATTGGTCTTCTCTGCGCAGATCGAGGGTGTCTCATCCGCAAATCCTACAACCAATTATAGCCGAATTGCGTTTTTTCGCCACTTGTTTTGCTGAAAATTTTAAATCGATCCGCTGACGCGGGGAACAGGGTGAGGTTGACTGATCGCCACCTTGAGCTTGTGCCCCTACCTCTCTGCTCCTCTTATTTCAGAATTCCAGCAATTCAGAATCCAGAAGCTCAAATGGGGGAGACCAGCCGACAACCGAGGTTGAGGCCCCCGTCGCCTGGGCGACCCCCGCCGCGGCGGGCACAACGGGCATCGAAACTAAGGTCGTACCAGGACCCGCCCCGCAACACCCGGAACATTTGTTCTTTATCGGACCAATCCGCGCCCCACTCCCATACGTTACCGGCGCAATCGTGCGCCCCCGTCGGACTGACCCCACCGGGAAACATGCCCACCGCGCTGGTACGGCCAATCTCACTTTCACCTATGTTGGCCAGTCCCTCCTCCCAGGCATTGCCCCACGGGTACTCCCGCCCGTGCTGCCCTCTGGCCAGTCGTTCCCATTCTTCTTCTGTTGGCAGGCGGTATTGACCGTCGTAGATGGCCGTCAACCAATTACAGAACGCCTCCGCTTCGTACCAACTGACCCCCACCACCGGGTGATTAGGGTTGTTCCAACGGCTATTGTCCCAATAATAAGGCTGCCCCTGCTTTACTCTCTGTCGCCATCGCCAGCCCTCTTCACTCCACCAATCCTGGTTGTCATAGCCCCCCGCTTCAATAAACTGGCCAAACTGGGCGTTGGTCACCGGGTAAACCCCGGCCCGGAAGGGCGCGACCTCCCGCTTTTCTTTTT
>DAOUMU010000056.1:0-3502 GCA_034409055.1 Anaerolineae bacterium | reverse complement strand
CTCCCCCCATCTCTTCCTCCTCTGTTGGTGGACCATCATGCTTCTCCCAGCCCTCCTCGCCCCCGAAGGTGCCCCCCACCACCTCCGTCTGGTTGGCACCATCGTCCCCACCTACGCTTTAATCGCCGTGGGCTTGGTCACTGTTACTAACTTTTTGGCCAGATTCCCTCACGCAACACGTAACACGCAACACGCAACACGCAACACGTTTCACGTTTCACTCGCCGCCTACCTGCTACCTGCTACCTGCTACCTGCTACTTGCCTGCCAAACCTACACCAACTATTTCATCCACTGGCCGGCTGCTGTCGATTTTACCCTACCCTTTGACCGCTACGCTGTTCGCCTGGCTGATGACATTGCCCAGGCGCCGCCTAACGCCGGATATGTGTTGCCAATGGATATTCGGGCTGGGGCGGAAGCCCGTCACTACACCCTCGATTATTTGTTGGCTCGTCCTCACCGGCCACCCGCTTACACCTATGTGCCAGTTGACGAGCGTAACGCCGAAAGGCTGCTCACCCAGGCCGCCACCGGCAAAAATGAATTACGTATCGTGCGCTGGACAGCGGACAAGCACCAAGAGGCCGATGCCAAAGAAATCGTGACCTATCTTTTGGAAACCCAGGCTCGAAAGTTGAGTCTTGACTCTTTTCCGGTATATGATATTGAAACTTATGCCTTAAATGCCTCGCCCATTTTCAGGTTACCCCTCATCGATCAACCTGTTGGGGTCATCTTTGATGGCCTGCTGCGAATAGAGGCTGCTTTTGTCCAACCATCTGTTACTCCCGGCGATTGGTTGCCCGTAGCCCTGACTGTGGCTCCCTTAACCCAGATGGAGGTTGATTACAAAGCCTCACTACGTCTGATTGGCCCGGCTGGTGAGCGGCTGGCTCAAAAAGACCGTACCCTCAGGCACAATTTCCACCAGGGCACCTCCCTTTGGCCGCCGGAAACGGTCAATGAATATTACCTGCTCTCCGTTCCGCCGGAGACACCGCCCGGCGATTATACCGTCGTCATCGTTATTTATCACCCGGACACCCAGGCCCCGTTGATCGCTGGTGGCCTGGTGGAGATACCGCTGGGGAGAGTGAAGGTGAAATAATAGTGGCTGTTCACCCTCCCGCATGTTTTAGCATTTTTTAGCAGAAAAGTGGCCTTGAATTAGATATTTGAGTGCTGGTGTGTTGTTGACCAACAGCGAAGTTGGCGTAGTTAGAATAACATTAGAATATTGGTACACTTGGTTCCCCATTCTAAACGATGAGATGAAGTGGAATGGCAATCAGCCTGGAAGAGAAAGAAGTAGTCGAGTTAGATTGTCACCTTAAATTAGTGAGGTTTGTACCCTGGTCAAGAGGACATAAATGTGTTACAATTTAAATTAAAAAAGAAAAAGTCCCGCTGCAACGGGGCTTCAATTCCTATCAGGTAAACGCCCACCCAATCGGTCTATTTGCTCTCAATTTTGCACATCCAAGCCACCTGGTCAACTGGTGGCTTTTTTAGGATACCTTTCAGTTTTTAGGCGAATTGTGGGCGGAAGGCCAAAGAATATCGAATTGATCGCTCACAATGGCTACCCGCATAGGGATCAGCCGTTCAAGGCCATCCCGGCTTCAGCTCATTCCCAGACCAGTAAAGTGCGCCTTGAATTGTCTTTAGAAGTACCATTCAATTAGCCAATTGCCAAATCTCAATGTCTGAGAAACTGCCACGACTCTACTATCTATCAGGTAATGAAACCAAACTATTGCCTGAATGGGCTTACTTTTTTATGAGGTTGGGCCAACAACTGGCTGCTGTGCCGGGCGCTGGTCATCGCTTCGTTATTGGTCTGGCGATTCCAACACGAGTATTTGCGGGCAGTTTGGTAGCTACTGGTGTTGCATTCGCTAGAGCAAATGCTGAAAATTCTGCTTGTGAAACACAACTGCAATATATTCGCAGCCTGGAACCTGGGACACCAGTTTATGTGCGGATCTATAGCAGGAAACATCGAGGTGTAATTGAGGATTTTGAAGAGCTCAATGGTAAATTATATATCACCATACTCACTACTGAGTCGCTTAGACGCAAACTTCCACTTGATCGCTATGCTTCAAAGATAACGGTTGCAGATCGAGATATAAGTTTACCAAAATATAAGCAAACTGGGCACCGGATGGAAAATCCTAGTGAATTTGTCCAACTTTGCCTTGGAAAAGAGTTAGCAAAGGGGTACATTCATAATAGTTCATTCGAAGCCCTGATTATCGGGAAAGTATCCATTATCCAGCATGAGGTGTGCGAAATCCCCTTCATTTACAAGGCTAGGAAGTCTCGTAGTATTACTGGGTACTTACAAGAAATCATGCGAGTACGCCAATTTTCTGGAGCAAACAGGTCATATCGAATCCAGTGTGTATCATCGTCAAATGACACACCGGAAAAAGAAGTTGGTAACCGTGAACTCCCTATCGTTATTTTTGATGGTGCGGTTGCATATATAAAGCACGGGCATAAATGGGGAACTGCTCATCAGATTGCTTTGTTAGATAGAACGGAGCGGCAGTTCGCTGATGCAATCGAATTACTCAACCAAAATTATGCGTACCGTTCCGCAGATCGTTTCAAATTTCCCATCAAGATTCCAAATGGTATCGAAATGATGATCTACAAGGAATAGAAGCAAATGACTTATTCTTTGTTTGAAGATGTGGCCACTCTCTATGAGAAAACCTCTAATACTAAAATTACCAGGCATAGAATTGAACACCCTGCTTTGGGTAAGTTCTGTGTCAGTGTCAATAGTTTTTCCCAAATCCTTGGTGAATTAACCGATGAGGATTACTGGCTAAAATTTCTGGTTCCCCTGAAACGTCTCCGGTTTGAACTTTGTGCTGCTCCTTATAGCAAAAAATATCGCTTTGAACGTATCTCTAGCGTTGTCGAGGATCTACGATCCCATCTACGACTTTGCCCAAAACTATATCCTGACTTGGCTGGTCAGGCTTTCGCTGTTTTGGACCTCCTTGCAGCCCTGCTCGGTGAAACTGGGGATCCACTCTTCGATAAGCTGGTAGAATTGACAGATGCGGAACAAAAAGTTGCCTGGGTAATAAAAGAGTCGCGACTCATTTTCTGTGTTGAGGAACTAACTGCTGGATTTGATCTCCCTCAACTAAACATAGTACATCCTCTTCAGCTTAAAGATTTAACCTGTTACGATCAAATTATCGTAGTTGGCCCATCACGGTGGTTTCCCGAAAGTATGTTCACCGCTGCAAGATCTAGCCGGGTTCACATTGTGATATTCGACTGGGTCCGGGATAGGTGGAAACCACAGAAAGTGTTTGTTAGCCCTCACAGGTCCTCAGGCCCATCAAGTAGGCGCTTATCGCACCAACATGTAAAAAAGATTGTCGATAGAGTTAAACGGCGATGCCAAGCGCTTCAAATAGATTGTGCATTGCCAGTTGAATAGCTTGATAAAGAGCATCAATAGGCGATTGAT
>DAOUMU010000055.1:0-3150 GCA_034409055.1 Anaerolineae bacterium | reverse complement strand
TCCAAAAGCCATCTTGCTGGTGTGGTTCATTTCACGCTCCACACAGACGGGAAGAAACACGGACATATTTTTAATTCCGTCCGTGTTTTTTCTGTCCGTGTCCAAAAGCCATCTTGCTGGTGTGGTTCATTTCACGCTCCACACAGACGGGAAGAAACACGGAAAATCTTTTTTATTCCATCCGTGTTTTTTTCTGTCCGTGTCCAAAAGCCATCTTACCGGGTCGTTCATTTCACGCTCCACACAGACGGGAAGAAACACGGAAAATCTTTTTTATTCCGTCCGTGTCCTAAAAACACCGGGCTGGCACGATACCTCTCCCACACCAACGGAATAATACCGTCTTTAAGATTAGTCAGACCAAACCCCATAGATTTGCAACTGCTTCTTACCAAAATTGACAACAAGACCAAACCTTAAACCGAGACTCTTAAGATAGTTCTTCGTTCGGGCAAACTCATACCAAGATGGATAGTTTAAAAGCGAACAGATATTAAGCAGATACCTGTTTTCAACCAGTAGATGATCACTTCTGTGTTGCCCTAAAGTACGCTCATCCCATTTAACCGGAATTTCAACTCCTGCTTGGCAGACAAGACCCTGATAATTCAGCTCAATCGCAACAATTTGGCGATACATAGTTTCAGGATAACCGAGACCATATTGCTGTCCAATCGTCAGAATGATTTGCCGAATTTGTCGCAGGTACGAGCGGTCGGTATCGTCCATAGCAGATTTGATCAAATCGTAAGACTCTTCTACCTCAAAATTCGGCTCATCCCAAACCAGTCGCTGAATTTGAGCGCGAGTTGCCCCAAAATTAACCAACAAGCCTAAATCCTTGCCCCAACATTTCAGGTAATGTATCAGTTGGGCCTGATGCGCAGTAGCAAAGGTCGTATGGGGCAATACTTTTAATTCCAGGATGATTATGTCCCAAACAATCAAATCACATTCAAAAATTCGAACTTCGCAACCACGATGGATAATGGTTTTCTTGGGCTTGGAACAAAATGGCAAACTTTTAGTTTGCAATAACCGGACAAGTGCCTGATGGTAAATTTCTTCAGACCAGCCGGCCTTTAGTTCCCGGCGCACCTCAAAGATCAGGCCGCGAAGTTCATAAGTTAGCTCGTGATGGCGTAAATGAGACATTTGTCGATGGTCACACGGACGGAAAGGAATACCGACAAAAGAACAAAATTTAAAAGTCCGTGTTTGTTCCTGTCCGTGTCTTCATTACTTTATATACTCAAAGACGGTCTGTGACCACCGTTCCAGGTTTTTTCCTATCTGGATGCTACTTCTGAAAGCCAAGTTCTCTCAGATAGGTGGTCATTTTTTGCTGCACCTTGGCCAACTCGGACTCTAACTGGTCAATCTTGGCCTGCACGGCGATGAGGTCAATTTCTGTTTCTTCCTCAAAAGTGTCCACGTAGCGGGGGATGTTCAGGTTGAAGTCGTTTTCTTTAATTTCGTCAAACGTGGCCAGGTAGGCGTACTTGTCCACGCTCTGGCGCTGGCGGTAGGTGGTCACAATCCGGTCAATGTCCTGCGCACGGAGGCGGTTCTGGTTGGTGCCCGGCTCAAACTCACGGCTGGCGTCAATAAAGAGCGCGGTATCGTCGGGCTTGCTGCGCTTGAAAATCAGGATGGCGGCGGGGATGCCGGTGCCGTAAAAGAGGTTGGGCGGCAGGCCGATGACGGCGTCCAGCAGGTTTTCTTCCACCAGCGCCTGGCGGATTTTGCCCTCGCTGCTGCCCCGGAAGAGGACGCCGTGGGGGGTGATGACGCCCACCCGGCCGTTTTGGTCGGGGTCGGTGTAGGTGGTTTCGAGCATGTGGGTGATAAAGGCATAGTCGCCTTTGCTCTTGGGCGGAATGCCCCGCCAGAAGCGCTTGAAACGGTCTTTGGCCGCATTCTCCGCGCCCCACTTGTCCAGGGAAAAGGGTGGGTTGGCCACGACCACGTTGTAGCGGCGCAGGTGGTCGCCTTCCAGCAGGGTGGGGCCTTTGAGGGTGTCGCCCCACTGGATGTTCTCCTGGCTGACGTTGATGTTGTGCAGGAACATGTTCATCACGGCCAGGGCCCAGGTGGAGCCGTTGTTCTCCTGGGCGTAGAGGGCGTAGTCGTCGCTGCCGACCTGGTTGGCGCACTTGATCAGCAGGGAGCCGGAGCCGCAGGCCGGGTCGCAGATACGCTCGCCGGGCTGGGGGTTCAGCAGCCGGGCCAGCAGGGTGGAAACTTCGGGCGGGGTGTAGAACTCGCCCGCTTTTTTGCCCGCCCCGGCGGCAAAGCGGCCGATCAGGTATTCGTAGGCGTTGCCGATGATGTCCATATCGCCCACCCGCGAGGGCCGCAGGTCGAGCCGCTGGTCGGCAAAGTCGTTGAGCAGGTGCTGCAAGCGCTCGTTGCGCTGTTTGGTGCGGCCCAGGGCGGCCTCGGAGTTGAAGTCGATGTTGCGGAAGACGCCGGACAGTTTTTCTTTGTTGGCCTCTTCGATTTTTTCCAGGGCGATGTTGATGATTTCGCCCAGGTTGTCGGCGTTGCGCTGGTCATACAGGTCGGCAAAGCGGCAGCCCTCGGGCAGGACAAAACGCTCGTAACGCATGCGGCGGCGGATGCGTTCTTCGTTGTCGCCAAATTGCTGTTTAAGCTGGTCGTAATGGTCCTGCCACACGTCGGAGATGTACTTGACGAAGAGCATGACCAGGATGTAGTTTTTGTACTCGCTGGGATCGACCGTACCGCGAAAGGTATCGCAGGCCCGCCACAGGATGGCGTTGATTTCGCCCTGGCTGAGGCGATGATTCATTCTGTTATCGTCCTCGAATAGGTTGAGTTGGGTGGTTGTCATAAAGTTGAGTTTTCACCATAATCTCTCTGGTGCCTATATGCCTTATTTTAAGGGTTCACTTGAAAGCTGTCAATACTTATTCATTACCCGACGTTACAAATCAGAAATCCAGGTTTTTCATTGACAAAGGCTCTTGAACTGGCCTGGAAAGCTCGAAAAACAACCTTTTTTGTAGTGGTTCATAAAATGTTGCAGTCGAAAAAAGCCCCCCCGGCCCCCCAAAGGGGGGTGAAAAGCGCCAAAGTTCCCCCCTCTGGGGGGTTAGGGGGGCCGGGTTGAACTGCAACTAATTC
>DAOUMU010000054.1:0-3127 GCA_034409055.1 Anaerolineae bacterium | reverse complement strand
GTTCAACGCTAATAAAGGCTACGGGTTCATTGAACAAGAGGGGGGTGAAGATGTCTTTGTGCATTACTCTGCCCTCCAGTCTGAGGGCTATCGCTCCTTAGATGAAGGTCAGCGCGTTGAGTTTAGCATTGAGCGTGGTCCCAAGGGATTACAGGCTAGCAACGTTGTAGCCCAGTAGTCTGTTTATATTGAGAATATTGATAGTATGGTAGTGAAAAAGCGCGGGGAGAAATCCCGCGCTTTTGTTTTGAGCTGTATTTAAGGGGTTGAGAAACATTGATTGAATATCTGGCTGAAAAGCGGGGGGTACAGTGGCATTGCTGGGGTCTCATCGCTGCGTTTCTTTTTAAGGTTTCTGCCGATCGTTTTTTACTTATCAGCCCGATTTTAGCTTCGAGGAGACTGTAATGCACCCAATATCTACCCGGCCTGCCACAGCAAAACAACCTGGTTGGAAAAGCCTGGCTGCCAAATATCAAACCTCCTATGCCTGGAAAAGCGTCTGGCAATTAGGCAATTCATTGATTCCATTTCTGATCATCTGGTATCTCATGTACCTCAGTCTTGATGTTGGCTACTGGCTAACCCTGCTGCTATCTTTACCGGCGGCCGGCTTTCTGGTACGGCTATTTATCATCCAACACGATTGCGGTCACGGTTCATTTTTCAATTCAAGAAAAGCCAATGATTTGGTGGGCACGTTTTGCAGCCTGTTTACCTGGACTCCCTATCGTTATTGGCAAAAAAGCCATGCCATTCACCATGCTAATGCCGGCAATCTGGAACATCGTGGCATTGGCGACATCTATACAATGACAGTTGACGAATACCTTCAACAATCCAGGTGGGGGAAACTCAAGTACCGGCTTTATCGCCACCCCTTGTTCTTGTTTGTCATGGGCTCCACCCTGCTCTTTGTTGTTTTCTACCGATTTCCAACTTCCCGGGCTAAAGCCATGAAAAAAGTTCGGTCCAGTGTATATTGGACAGATCTGGCGATTGTATTATTAGTCGGTGGGCTGATTTGGTTGATTGGCTTGAAAGCATTTCTATTAGTCCACGTCCCCATCATTATCATCGCCTCCACGGCGGGGGCCTGGTTATTTTTTGTCCAACATCAATTTGAAGATACCTATTGGGCCAACAGCGATTCCTGGGACTACACCCTGGCGGCCCTACAAGGCAGCTCATATTACAAACTACCCAAAATCTTGCAGTGGTTTACCGGAAATATCGGGTTCCATCACATTCACCACCTCAGCCCCAGAATTCCGAACTATCTATTAGAAAAATGTCACGACGAGAATCCGATGTTTCAGGAAACGGTTATCTTAACCTTACGGTCAAGTCTCAAAAGTATCTTTTTAAGCCTTTGGGATGAAAAACAGAAAAAGCTCATTAGCTTTAACCAGCTCAAGCAGCGTCAGCCAGAGATGACCAAGATTTCTTAGCATGGCCTACCTCAGGAGACCAATCAGCAGCCTGGTCTCCTATTTGCTGTTGAAAGGTTGAGACGGTTTGGTCTCAAGCGTGGGTAACCGGGCAATGATTGACGACATATGACTGACCGTTACCCGGAATATTATTTAGAAAGGGTGAACAGGATGATACAAGCAAAAAGAGGCGATACAGTTAAGATTCATTACACCGGTAAATTCGACGATGGCACAGAATTTGCCACCTCTATTAACGACGACCCCTTGAAATTCACCATAGGTGAAGGACAGGTCATCCCCGGTCTTGAACTGGCTGTTATGGGCATGAGTCCAGGCGAAGCAAAAACCGCCCAAATCTTGGCGGACCAAGCCTATGGTCCCTACCAGGAGAACAAAGTGGTGGAAGTCAATCGAAGCCGATTTCCACCGCACTTCGATTTACAAATCGGTACGGTGCTTAGAATGCGTAAAGCGGGTGGTGAAAAAATCAGACGTATTGTGACAACCCTCTCTGACACGAGGGTAATGCTAGACGCGAATCATCCTTTGGCCGGGGAAGATTTAACTTTTGACATTGAACTCATCGACATCGTTTAAGAAGCGTGTGTATGGAGAGGAATAAAGATGGTTTGGTTGAAGGCCGCACCCGTCGCGCTTTTGCAACTTATTTATCGGAACGGTTCTGGTCTTAGTTACGCTTTTGCTTAGATGTTACTGATTGCGACCAACAATCCATAATAGGCATCGGTTGCCAAGTCGTCAGCACTCCCCGGTGGAGCCAAAACGTGGATTCTCAATTCAGAATCATCGCTGAAAGTAATCACATCCTTAATCCGGGGCTGTAAATTGGGTGGTGGCGTTTCTGCTTTGTCTTCGACTGGCACAGCGGCCAGGTCAACGGTAACGAATTGTTCAGCACCGATATTTCGATCTAGCCATTGTTGCAATAGTACGGGGGCAGCAGACTCAGAAACTTGAGACGCGGCCTGCTCAATTAGCTTTACTAGATCAATCGTTATTTTGCTCATCTTGTTCCGATCTCTTTTATAAAAGCAACAGGAGCGCCGCACCACCACTTAAAAGAAGAGGGGCGACCTGCACCGTATGCTCTAACTCTACCGAACCCACCAAGTCTGTCCACCCCTTGTAGACTTTATATTGGCCACCTTCGCGGCGGAGATGACCCACAAAGTAAGTCCATCTGCGGTAGACTTTGTAATATTGGCCTTCCTGCGCGATACGGCCAACGCACTCAACCCCAGCCTGGTACACGGTGTAATATCCACCTTCCTGCTCTACCCGACCAACGAAGTCAGCCCAATCACGATAAATGTTGTAATATCCACCTTCTTGCTCTACGTGACCGACGAACTTGGCCAAACCCTTGTAGACTTTACAACTTGCCATTTCAGCCATTCCAATCTTTCAGAATGAAGCCTTAAAGCCTCTGGAACCAAAAGAGCCCAGCTACAGTATAGCCAGGTGAGGACTAAGTATAGGATTACATAATATCGTTCCGAGTTCTACAAGGCGATTTGGCCCAAAATGTCGGGTTTTAGCCTACTTTTTGTAGTGGTTCATAAAATGTTGCAGTCGAAAAAAGCCCCCCCGGCCCCCCAAAGGGGGGTGAAAAGCGCCAAAGTTCCCCCCTCTGGGGGGTTAGGGGGGCCGGGTTGAACTGCAACTAATTC
>DAOUMU010000053.1:0-31299 GCA_034409055.1 Anaerolineae bacterium | reverse complement strand
CTGAGAATGTGACTGCTCAAAAACTGACCAAAGCGGCCCAAAAGCTGGCCCAGGTGAGCCTTACTTAGTCTCACTGAGTAGTGAGACTGCAATTTTGTATAACCAAATTTGACAACTCAGTATAACTAACGGGGGACGTTTTGCCCGGTATGAGCGGTGGACCGGTGTACTCCGGCGAGGGTTGGGAGATGGCTATCAAGTCATTGAGGAGGGCCTGAACGGACGCACCACGGTTTGGGATGACCCGATTGAGGGCTATAAAAACGGAGTGACCTATCTGATTCCTTGCCTGGAAACTCACCGGCCCCTGGACCTGGTGATCATCATGCTGGGCACCAACGATCTGAAGGTACGCTTTTCGGTATCGGCCTACGACATTGCCAACAGCGCCGGCGTGTTGGTAGACATCGTTCAGAAGAGCGCGGCCGGACCCGGCGGGGGTGCTCCCCAGGTATTACTACTGGCTCCCCCACCCCTGGCAGAACTGTCCGAATTTGCCGAGATGTTTGAGGGGGCGGTGGCTAAATCGAAACGGTTTGGCCAGCACTACCAGCGCGTGGCCCAGGAATACCGGTGTGCGTTTCTGGATACGTCGGAAGTGATTGTCTCCAGCGATATCGATGGCATACATCTTGAATTGAGTGAACATCAGAAGCTGGGCCAGGCCGTTGCGGCCCGGGTGAAACAACTGCTGGGATAAAAGTTGAGAAAGAGACTCGGACCATGAAATTAAAGTTTAGCTACTTTCAGCTTACCTTTGGACAGGAAGAAGCTTATCTTCAGCCAGAAAAGAGCTACGAGCGTCTCAAGCGATGCGGCTATGAGGCCATAGAAATTTGTCCGCCCAAGGGACGCTATGGCCTGGGGATAAAAATGGAAGACTATCTCGAAACTCATAAGCGGTTGAAGGCCGATTATGGGTTAGCGGTGTCCTGTATTAATGAATGTTGGGGCGAAATGTGGGATCCCTATTCGCCCAACTATAAAACCTTGACTGAGCAGAAGACAGCCGACCTGGCCGTTTCGGAAACCAAATCCTCAATCGATTTTGCCGCAGAGTTGGGGGCACCCTTTGTGACAATAGCGGTGGCCATTCACGATCAAATCACCCAGGACAATGTGGCCGAGTGTACGGCCATTGCTGTCGATGCCCTGCAACGCACGGCGGATTATGCCAAGAGCAAAAATATTCGTTTGGTATTTGAGGCCACCAATCACCTGGAGATGGGTAAATTTGTAAACACCGCTCTCAACCACAAACGAATGATTGAGCTAACCAAACGGGATAATATCGGCATTCAACTGGACTGGTTCCACGTCAATTTAGAAGAACTTGATCCCTACGAAGCCGTGATGGATGCCCAGCCTCTCTTGTGGCATATGCATTTCCGAGACTCTAACTCGTTGACCCCTGGATATGGAAAAACGGACTTCAAAGCCATCTTTCGTGCTTTAAAGAAGATTGGCTACGATGGATATTGCACCATTGAGAGCGCACCGATGATCCCCGATGCCGATACGGCGGCCAAAGATGGCCTCGATTACCTGAAATTTATGGAACGGATTGCCGAATACCAACTTAGTCCAGAATTTCCGAACGGTTATGCCCTGCCGAGCACGTTGTAAACCCTGAAAAGCTAACCTGTTTACCCTCCCGCAGGCTTGCTTCGTTTTGCCAGCCCAAAACCACAAAAAGATTCGCCACCAGTTCTTCCAATCAGTTCCACCACCACTATCAACCTCGACCCCGACGAGAAAACGACCAAACATTTTCGACCTGTTCTTCTATCTCTTAAATCCGACCACGTGCAGGCCTGCGGGAGGGTAATTTAATATTAACTACATAAAAGGAAAAGCAAGAAAACGATGGAAACCAACGAAATTCTTGAGCAAGCTAAACAGATGATTCGAGCCGAGGGAGAGGTCCTGATAGAGGTGGCCGACCAACTGGATGAGTCCTTTGTGGAGGCGGTGCGCCTGGTCAGTGAATGTTCCGGGAAAATTTTAATCACCGGCGCAGGCACCTCCGGTACCATAGCCCGGCGCTTGGCCCACCTGCTGGCCACCTGTGGGATGTCTGCTTTCTTCGCCCATTCGGCCGATGCCCTGCATGGTCCTTCGGCGGCTGTATCAGAAGGTGATGTTTTAATTGCCCTGTCCAAAGCAGGGAAGAGCGCGGAAATCAACCAATTCGCGGATGTAACCCGGCAGCGGGGCGGCAGGGTGATTAGCTGGACCTGGGAACCAGAGTCACCCCTGGCCAAACTCAGTGACGTGGTGGTCGTCATCCGGCCGGGAGTTAAAGGTGAAGGCGAAGGGGTGTTACCCTTTGGCAGTTCCCTGGCCAACGGGGCGGTGGGTGACGCCCTGACCCTGGTGGCCAAGCGTCTACGCGGCTTCGACCTGGCCCAGTTAACCCAAACCCATCCATCCGGGGCGACGGCCGAGTTGGTGCGAGATAAAAACTGACGTCCCATTGATCAAACTGCTTTGAAATACCCGAGGAAGTAGTACCCACTATCAGGAGTCATAGCTATGACTATGCAATTGGAGGGCTTGAAAATTGCCGTGTTGTTGGAACGTGGTGTTAACGAGGTCGAGTTCCACTACAGTCGCCTTCGCCTGGGTGAGGCTGGAGCGGAGGTGGTCGTCGTCGGTAATGACAAACTTGATTACACGGGCGAACTTCATGAGGACCTGAGGGCCGATGTAACGATTGAGCAGGTAGACACAGCCGATTTCGACGGCGTCGTCATCCCCGGCGGCCTATCCCCGGAGAAATTGCGTCAAAACCCCCGCGTGGTTGGTTTCGTCCGCAACCTTTACGACCGGGGCAAGGTCTGCGCTGCCATTTGCCACGGGCAACAGGTTTTTATCTCGGCCGGTCTGCTCAAAGGTCGGCGTGCCGTTGCCGCCTGGAGCATGGTCGATGACCTGATTTACACTGGGGCAAAACATATGGCTGATGTCCGCGCCGTCCGCGATGGGACATTAGTAACAGCCCGCTTCATCCACGACCTGCCGCAGTTTTACCATCTGGTATTGGCGGCGTTTGCCGAGGTAGAGGATCGCCTTCTACCAACTGGCTACGGCGAACGCTTACGAGGCCGGCGGTTTGGCATTGTGACCGACGATGCCACAAACGACATGCAGGTCTTCTATACTCGTGGTCGCATCGAAGAGGAGGGTGGAACAGCCCTATTATTAGGTCGGAAGGCTGGTGTCTCCGTCGGCCTGGGGAACTCAACCTGGGAATGGGGCGACCACGGATACACCGTGGAGATAGATCAGGCGCTGGAAGATATGGGGGCAGTGGACTCACACGATTTTCCTTATGAGGAGGCATTGCGCGCCGTTCATGCCTCGGAACTTGACGGGCTGATTGTCCCTGGGGGGCTGGCCACCTGGATGATCCGGGGGCATCCCGGTCTGCGGAAGCTGATCAAGGAGATCGACTCCGCCAAAAAGCCAATCGCCGCCATCGAGCGTGGCCCCAAGATACTTCTCTCGGCGGGCATCTTGGCTGGCCGGACAGTTACCTGCAGTGCTGAGATGCGCGACGACTTGATCGCCGCAGGTGTAGACTATCGCGACGAACCCGTCGTATGCGATGGACACTTGCTCTCTTGCCAGAGCACGGAAGATCTGCCCGAATGGGGCCGTGCTTGGATGAAGATGTGGAGTTAAAGAGGTTCAATAGATCCAATTTGTTTTACTCCAAGTAGACCCGTGACCTGCGGTCGGGGGTCACAGGCATCCTTAGGCCGTAAAATTTGGATAGCCCCTATAGAAATGGGGAGTGTTTTAAATAATGTGGTAATATAGGTGGAAAGAGCCTTGAAGCTTGCTCTGACCCACTCCGGTCGCTCACAGACAAGGCAAGCTTTGTCACTTCAATGCCCTAAACAACGTGAAACGCCCCCATAGAAGAAATTATTAATAATCAAGAGGAATGTTTAATGAAAGCAGCATTTTTAGTAGGTGCTCAGAAATTTGAACTCAGAGAGATCCCGGACCCGGTTGCCCCGGACGATGGCCTGGTGCTGAAAACGGAAGCTTGCGGGGTGTGTGGTTCCGATTTGCGACGCTGGCGGGAAGGTCCCCCGGCGGGCGTCGAGGGCATCGTGCAAGGGCACGAACTGGCCGGTACGGTGATTGAAGTGGGGAAAAACGTCAGCCACTATTCTGTTGGTG
Organism: Anaerolineae bacterium; assembly: GCA_034409055.1. Taxonomy (GTDB): domain Bacteria; phylum Chloroflexota; class Anaerolineae; order 4572-78; family J111; genus DAOUMU01. The sequence goes on along the minus strand of DAOUMU010000053.1, from coordinate 27,105 downwards.
ATCGTTTAGCCATCGCCCCCGATATCCACTGTGGCCGGTGCTACTATTGCCAACGGGGGATGTATAACCTGTGCGATAACCTGCGCCTGTTGGGTATTACCCCCGACTACCCCGGTGGGTTTGCCGAAAAAGTATGTTTACCCGGCGAACTGTTGGCCAATGGCATTGTGCATCACATGCCCGATGAGCTGTCCTTCGCCGAAGGAGCCTTAGCTGAGACACTATCTTCGGTGTTGGCCTCGCACGACAAAGCCGGCACCAGCCTGGATGATACGGTGGTCATCATGGGGGCCGGTCCAATCGGCTGTCTGCATATTGTGGTAGCTAAAGGACGGGGAGCGTTCGTGATCGTTTCAGAACCCAGCCAGAAGCGACGCGAGACCGCCCAACGCTTTGAGCCTGAAGTGACCATTGACCCGTTCAACCAGGATTTAGTGGCCGAGGTCCGCCGGTTGACCGACGGCCTGGGAGCAGATATTGTCATCTGCGCCAATCCGATCGCCGCTACCCAAACGCAAGCCGTGGAAGCCGTGCGTAAGGCCGGTCGGGTGATCTTGTTCGGTGGTTTGCCCAAATCAAACCCGATGACCACCCTGGATGGCAACCTGATTCATTACGGTGAGATCGAGGTGGTGGGAGCCTTTTCCTATCACCCCACCAACCATGAGACGGCCTTGACCTTACTCAAACGCAAGGTGATCCCGGCCGAACGATTGATTACCCATACCCTACCCCTTGAAAAAATTGACGAAGCGTTTGAAATCGCTGCCAGCGGTGAGGGTCTGAAGGTCATTGTCACGCCGTAAGCGTCGTCAAGCGTAGAGCGCAGGGCTGTTCAGTTCTAAAGATTCTGCGCGTGTCATTGCGAGGAAGCGAAGTGGACGAAGCAATCTCCTGCCCGTAACGTGGGGATTGCTTCGCCGTCCGGGACGGCTCGCAATGACATAACCGTAGAACTGAACAGCCCTGGCGTAGAGCGTAGAGTGTACTGCGTAGTCCCTTACGCAATACGTTTCACGTTTCACGCATCACCCCCGACGCATCACATCTTTGGAGGCTAAACTCACATGTCAATCATCGGTTTAGACATCGGTACCACCGGCTGCAAAGCCATCGTATTCAGCAAAAAAGGCAATATTCTTAGCCAGGGGGCACGGGAGTATGCTATTCTCACCCCCCAGCCAAACTGGGCCGAACAGGACGCGGAGAAAGTTTGGACCTTAGCCTGGGGCGCTTTGCGTGAGGCTGTGGCTGCGGCGCAGGATGATCCGCCGGTCGCTTTGGCTATTTCTTGCCAGGGTGAGGCCGTCATTCCGGTCGACGGTGAGGGTCGCGCCCTGCGACCGGCCATTCTGGGTATGGATACACGTACGGGAGCAGAAAACGAGTGGTTGGCCGGACAGTTTGGCGCGGAAGAACTTTTTAATCGGACCGGCATGCCCCTGCACACGATCAACACCTTGCCCAAGTTGCTGTGGCTCAAGCGCCATGAACCTGAGCTTTGGCAAACGGCGACCCGATTTCTTCTATATGAAGATTTTTTCCTGCGCCGCCTGGGGGGACAGGCAGCCATCAGCCATTGTCTGGCCTCGCGCACCCAAATGTACGATCTATCGACCGGCGACTGGGCCGGCGATATCCTGGCCGCGTGCGGCATTGAGCAGGAACGATTAGCCCCGCTCGCGCCGGGTGACGGGGGGGTGGTCGGTACACTACGCCAGGATTTGGCCCAAGAACTGGGGCTGGCCAATGAGGTCCAACTCGTCAGTGGCGGGCACGACCAGGCTTGCGCCGCTCTCGGCAGCGGCGTGACGCAAGCCGGTCTGGCCATGGTTTCCACCGGTACCGCTGAAGTGGTAGAGGTGGCCATGGCCACCCCTGCCCTCGACGAAGGGCTGCGTAAGGGCAACATTTCCATTTATCGCCACGTGGTGCCGGGGTTGTACCTGGCCATGACTCTCAATCATAGTGGCGGGCTATCCCTCCGCTGGTATCGGGACACCCTCGGGCGATGGGAACAAGAGCAAGCGAAGGCAACGGCTCAGGATGCCTACGATTTACTCCTGGCTGACGCCTCGCCAGGCCCAACTGAGCTGTTGATATTGCCCCACTTCTCCGGCAGTGGTACTCCCCTGCTCGATACCTCTTCTAAAGGGGCCATTCTGGGGCTGACCTTTGCCACCACCCAGGCTACGATGGCTAAAGCCCTGCTGGAAGGCCTGACCTTTGAACTGCGCATCAATCTCGACTTGTTAAAGGAAGCCGGGATAACGATCAATGAGTTACACGCCGTGGGTGGGGGTGCTAAGAGCCCATTGTGGTTGCAGCTCAAGGCCGATATCTGCCAGGTGCCACTGCGTATTCCTCAGGTCACCGAAGCGGCTTGTTTGGGGGCGGCGCTCCTGGCCGGGGTCGCTGTTGGGGTATACCCTGATTTTGGAACAGCCGTTGCCCAAACGGTCCATTTCCAGAAACGCATCGAGCCCCAGCCTGACAGCGTGGCGGCCTACGAGGAGCGATACCAACTCTATCGACAACTGTATCCCACCTTGATTCCCTTGCAGCGCCAGCTTTAAGGGCTACTATTTTCTGATTGACATACCAATCATGAAACACCCAAACAATCTGGCCCAGATGTATGGCGTTGGCCTGATGGCCTTCATTCTCTTCCTGAGCACCCTGGTCGGCGTGCCGGTTCTGCCCCGTTTGTCGAAAGAGTTAGGGGCTGGGGCCACAGAGATACCTATTGTGGTTTCTGCAGCGTTGGCCACGGTGGTGATTACCCAGTTCTTTACCGGGATTCTGGCCGATCGCTACTCAAAGCAAACCTTGATTTTAACCGGTGCTTTACTCGGCTCGATTTCCTCTTTGCTCTGTGTGGTGGCCGGCCATTGGTGGCAATTGGCGGTTCTGCGGGTGGTTGGAGGGATGGCCGATGCCGTGGCCATGCCCGCTCTCTTGGCCATAACCGCCTCCCTGGGCAGGGAGCAGCCGGGCAAGTTTTTCGGCATTCTGAGGAGCAGTCAAGGTCTATCATACGTGATCGGGCCTGTCCTGGGTAGTGTCTTCTCCTTGATTTCCTTGCGGACACCGTTTATGGTCGACGGAGTGCTTTCTCTTTGCGCCTTCTTGGCAGCTATGGTCTTGCTAAAAGAGACAGGTAGAGCCAAAGCGGATCACGATGTGAATCTGTTTCGTGGTCTTGGCTTAACCTTCGCCGACAAGCGGGTCTATCTTTATCTGCTGATGGGCATTTCTGGGTTATTTGGGTTCGGCATCCTGTATAGCTTTGTGGCCACCAAGGCCCAGCTTATCGGTCTGGCCGCGTGGCAAATCGGCCTGATTCTGGGGGGCGGCGCTCTGATCTTTAGCGCCGCTTCTTACCTGACTGGCAGCCTATCGGACAGATTTGGCCGCAGACCATTTGTGATTGTCTCCCAGGTGCTTATCGTGATCGCCGGCATTGGTCTTGTCTTCAGCAACAGTTTCGCTGCCCTGTTAGCCTTTTACGGGCTGTTCTGTGTTGGCGATACGATCACCTATTTGCTATGCTTTGTTTATGCCACGGAGACCTTCGATCAGAACTACATGGGCACGGCGATGGGGGCCTTTGATTCGGTCATGGATCTTTCCTTGTTTATCGGTCCCCTGCTGGCCGTCTCGGTTTACAAAGCGACCGGCCAGATTGCGCCTATATTTCTGCTGGCGGTTGTCCCCGCTATGGTCGCCTTCTTGGCCACGATGGTGTGGCTGCCGCGGAAGGGGAGATGGCGTGAAGCGTAAAACATAGGCTGGCGAAGCCGCATAAACGTAGAGCGAGGAGCGGAAAGCGTAGAGCGTAAAAATCACCCCCACTTAGCGCAATACCAAAGCTTCAATTCATTTGAAACACACCCAACAAATTATTCGACATATATAACCTGCTGAATGTAGCCTATTCAGAACCGCGGATTAGCAGAAAGACGCGGATTGAGCTGGTTTTATCCGCGTTTTTCTGCCAATCTGCGGTTATTAACCTGAAGCGGTAATATGTCGATTATTTTGTAAAAGTTCAATCAGCCTCCGTCGCATTATTGGGGTTGCCGTTGACAGGCGTATTGCGTATAATTCCAGACAGCCTGGGCCATCAAAGGATGTCTCGAATTGGAGATTGGTGATTCTGTCTAATCTCCAATCTCCTGCCATAAGCTATTATATTCCTCCGGGCTGAGTAGTTACTTGGTTTACAACCTAATGAATAACGAAGCCAATACACCCATCTACATTTCCAAACCAACCGCCAGAAGCCTCTGGCAGGCGTATCGCCTCTATCCTGATCGGCTGGAGATTCAGAGTTGGGTCCTGCTGCATACCCTGGTCATTCCGCTCAACGAGATTAACGACATCTGGGTGTCCCGGCCCCCGATCATTGCCGAGTCTTTTCGGGGTAAAGGGTTCTGGGCCGGCTTGGCTCTCAAAATAGATTTGGCCGACCTTTTCCTACACGTAGGTCTGCACACGAAATCAGGTTTGATCCGACATATTCACTTTACGCCGGATGATCCCCACGCCTTCGTAGCGGCGTATCATTCTATACTCAAGAAGGATGCCTATGTCTCTTAAAATTTTACTCCTCCAAGCCCGTAATAACGGTGATTTAGCCAAAACCGAAGAACGCCAATCATTCGCCGACAAGGCCGGCCTGGACGTGGAGCAGTTCGTGCCCCACGACTTGCTGACCGGTCCGCCCCCGCTGCAGAAAGTGCGGCGCTTTGATGCCCTCATGGTGGGCGGCAGCGGCGATTATTACGTCTCCAAGCAAAATCTGCCCGGCTTTGCGGAACTGATGGAACTGCTCCGAGAGGTAGTGGCCCACGGCCAGCCGACCCTGGCCTCCTGTTTTGGCTTTCAACTCATGGTAAAAGCGTTAAGGGGCGACATCATTCACGATGCGGCCAACATGGAAGTGGGCACGTACGAACTGACCTTGACCGAGGCCGGGCAACAGGATGAGCTGCTGGGCTACCTGCCCCGCCGATTTTTGGCCCAACTGGGCCGTAAAGACCGGGCCTTGCGACTGCCGGACGGCTGCATGCACCTGGCCGCCAGCGAACGCTGCCCCTTCCAGGCGCTCCGCATCCCCGGCCAGCCGATCTGGGCCACCCAGTTTCACGCCGAGTTAAGCGGCAACGAGAATCGGACCCGGTTCTATCGCTATCAACAAGGCTATGCCTCCGTCATGAGCCAGGAAGAGCAGGCGACCGCTCTAAGCCGCTTTCGGGACAGTCCGGAAACGTTAACCCTGATTCCGCGCTTTTTAGAGCTGGTTTTTGGGTAACGAGGTTAAACCATAACCGCTCCAAATTTATCCCTTCATCCGTTGACCTTTTTCTTCGTTATTAAAAATCCAACCAACCATCTCGCCAATGTTAATTTCAGGATCCAAGGCCCAGGTCGTCGGGCTGGTCATAATCCGGCCATATTGCGAGCTGGCATCCTGTTTCGGGTCGGGTAGAGCAGCAATTTCAGCCAGAATATGCCGCATGCGGCGTTGCCAACGGATCATATTTTTAGCCCGCAGGTCTATCCACTCCATTTCAGCCCAACGCTCAATCGTGTCGGCGTTAACCGGCCAGGTGTTACGTTCCCAACGATGTTCACCGGTCCCCCGGTTGACACACAACAGGGTGTCGCCATCTGGCATCAGGATGGGGATACCAATAGAAATCGCCTGACGTCTAATGGAATCGTTCGCAGCAATGAAGTCGACCACATCTTGCATCATCTGCTCCTGACCAACGTTGGCTACGGCCTCCATAGAGGTATAAATCTGCTTGAGGAAATAGGCTTCAAACAGGAGTTTTGACAGTTTGGGTGGGCCTAAAATTTCAAAGGCCACGGAGACCACCTTGTGCTCCTTCTCCAATTGTTGGGCGTAAGTAATCGCCCGGTGGCGCATAAAGCCGGCTCGATAGCTTGGCCCGAGGACAGCACTATCCATAGCCCCGATCACATCTTTGCCGGTGTTAATGCCCTTGAGTTCGTGAATGACATTAAAGGCAATATCTTCGGGAGTGACCGCTTCCATCTGTCCCAGGGTGGTGATGGCCGTAAATTCGCCCACGGAGAAGAAGCCGTTTTCGCCGGTATCGATGTAGACAGACTCGAAAATTTCGTCTCCTGGCGGGGGCACCGGCTGTTGGCTGAGGTCAAATTGGCTGCCGGAGACGAGTTTTAGACCGTTGGTGGGGGGACAATCAACCAGAGGGATAGGTTGGCCCCGTTTCCTAATCGGGCCAAAGCCAATATCTTTCCAGGTGATGGCCGCAGTTGGTTTGATCTCCTTCACCGCAGGACCACCGGGGGTGCGAGCCATCAAGAAAAGAAGCGAGGTATGCGCCCCGGCAATGGCCGCCTTGGAGAGAAGAACCCGCGAGGGCTTTTCTTCGCCGTGGGTGTAGGGGATATTCAGTCCCATGCCACCGGTGCCACTGGTGCCTATTTTTAGGTAGGCTTCGGTTCCGGCCTGGCGCATAGCGGCGTCTAAAATTTGGATGTGGCGTACCAGTTGGGGAATATACAGGCTAATGAGCAGACGTTCTACAATGGCCCGCTCGTTCTCCCGCCAGACGATTTCCACTTTTTCATACAGATCACGCACCTCGGCTGCCGAGTGATAAATGTCTTGATAGGCTAAAGCCGTGGCGGTATTCACCGCGTCGATGACAATGTGGGGCTTAAGACCGGGGTGTTCTCTGGTGGTACCAGTAATCAGTTGGGTCAAGTAAGAGGACCGGATCAGTTCTGGGGTGCGACTTTCCAGGACATCTCGATAAATTTGGTCTCGCCATTCCGGCGAGGCCAAAATTTCAGCCCAAGGAACATCTTTTAGCGTCTCTCGAACAAAAATGTTGCCCCAGAAGGGCATGAGTTTAGTAGAGGTCGTGGGAAATTCCTGATGCAGGCTGTCTACCGCCTGTTTGGCTTCAGACTCCAGTAAGGAGGCAATGATCAGGGTATCGGGGTTATGGTGTATCAGCTCCCGGCATATGGCTCGCCCGACCAAACCATACCCGCCGATGATTAAAATAATTTTGCCTTTTAGCATGGTATCATCTCCTCATTGAAATGATGTAGTAGGGATTAAACGACAATAATTATTTTGTGGTGTCTGGCTCAAAACGATTGATGTTCTGTCCGGGCCACGATCTCATCTTGCAAAGCTTTGTTGAGGTCGCAGAAATAGTCACTGTAGCCTGCCACACGCACAATAAGGTCACGGTACTGCTCAGGGTTCTGTTGCGCAGCCCGCAACGTGGTCGTATCAACGACATTGAACTGGATGTGGTGACCATCCAGCTTGAAATAGGTCCGCACCAGTTGGGTCAATTTGTTCAGCCCATCCTCATCCCGAAGCAACTGGGGCGTAAATTTCTGGTTGAGCAACGTACCGCCAGTACGGGCGTGGTCCATCTTGGCCACCGATTTGATGACCGCCGTCGGGCCGTGACGGTCTGCTCCCTGTACGGGCGAAACGCCTTCAGAGAGGGGCAGTTCTGCCCTGCGTCCATCCGGCGTGGCCCCGATCACCGAGCCAAAGTACACGTGACACGTGGTCGGTAACAGATCGATGTGATAGGTTCCCTGCTTGGTGTTCTGGCGACCGTCTATGACCTCGAAAAATGCCTCAAACAGGGCGACCATCACCTCGTCAGCATAGTCATCGTCATTGCCATATTTGGGTGTTCTGTTCAACAACATTTGGCGTGCTCTTTCGTGACCGGCAAAGTCGTCTCTCAAGGCAGCCAGCAGGGCTTCCATGGTCAAACTTTTCTGGTCAAAGGCGTGATATTTGACGGCAGTCATCGCATCGGTGAGCGTACCCAGGCCCACTCCCTGGATATATGTCGTATTGTACCGGGCGCCACCATCGTGATAGTCCTTGCCCGCAGCAATGCAATCGTCAGTCAGCAGCGACAGGAACGGGGCCGGCATGTAGCTGGCGTAAAGCCTCTCGACGACGTTGTTCCCCCGGACCTTGATGTCCACAAAGTACTTTAACTGTTTTTTATAGGCCTTAAATAGGGACTCAAAGGAGTCAAATTGGCTCGGATCTCCCGTTTCCAGCCCGATCCTGCGGCCCGTTCGCGGATCAAGGCCGTTGTTGAGGGTAATTTCAAAAACCTTGGTCATATTAAAGTAGCCGGTTAAGTTGTAATTTTCCTTGCCAAACGCGCCTGTTTCCACACAACCACTGGTCCCCCCATTCCGCGCATCGGCCACCGACTTGCCCTGCCGAATCATTTCCTGGACGATAACGTCGGTGTTGAATATCGACGGCTGGCCAAAGCCCGTGCGAATGATTCGGGCTGCTCGCTTGATAAATCTGTCGGGGTTTTTTTTGCTAACTTGGATGCACGAACTGGGTTGTAACAGCCGCATCGCCTCGATCACGTCTAAAATCAGATAAGTGACCTCGTTGACAGCGTCGGAACCGTCCTCTTTGATGCCACCGGTATTGATGGTGGCAAAATCGGTGTAAGTACCGCTCTCCTCAGCCGTAACCCCCACTTTGGGCGGGGCGGGTTGATTGTTGAATTTGATCCAGAAACACTGCAACAACTCTTCGGCTTGCTCGCGGGTAAGCGTTCCCTGTTCCAGGCCCTCTTTGTAGAACGGATACAGATGCTGGTCCAGCCGGCCCGGGTTGAAAGCATCCCAGGTGTTCAACTCCGTGGTTACGCCGAGATGGACGAACCAATAATACTGCAACGCTTCCCAGAAATCCCGGGGGGCATGGGCCGGCACGTGCGTACAGACCTCGGCCATACGTTCCAATTCCTGCTTTCTGTGAGGATCCGTCTCCTGCCCGGCCAGGGCCCGGGCTTTTTCTGCGTGACGTTCGGCAAAACGGATCAGAGCATCGGCGCAAATGAGCATCGCTTTGAGCTCTTCTTGCTTGGCATAGGCCCGGGGATCGTCCAGGTAATCCAGGTTTTGCAGACTTTGCTGAATGTCTCGCTTGAAATCGAGGAACCCTTTACGGTAAATTTTATCATCCAGGACTGTATGGCCAGGAGCCCGTTGCTCCATAAACTCGGTAAAGATACCGGCCTCATAGGCAGCCTGCCACGCCTCCGTCATTTCCCGGAAGATGAGGTCCCGCATAGATTTGCCCTGCCAGAAGGGGATAATGATCTCCCGGTACACCCGCCGGACCTCCTCACTGACGGCAAACGGTATCTTTTCCCGCGAATTGAGGATATCCAAATCCGCCAGGCTATGGCAGCACAGTTCCGGGTAGGTGGGGGTGGCCTTGGGGGCCGGGCCTTTTTCGCCGACGATTAGCTCGCCTTCGTTGATGCAGATCGTCTTGTGCTCCATCAAATACTGGAAGGCCAGAGCACGACGCACGGGCGCAGACATCGGTCCTGTATTCTGCCGGTAAAATTCGGTCATCAGTTCTGCTCGCTCAGTTGAGATAGCAGGGATGGCCTCCAGGCTCTGCTGCCTGAGCCGGGCCACTCTTTCACTCATAGACATGGGATCAACCTCCTATTTTTAGTTGTAAGCTAAAATCTCGCAGAATTTGGGCTATTTTGGCCATCCTCTCCTCTGAGGGAGGGCGGATTTCGGGTAATTCGTAGGCCTTGTTCAACCGATGGTACTTTTCCGTACCTATGTGATGATAAGGCAGGATATCTACCCGGTTTAGACAGGGGAGAGCCGCCGCAAATGCCCCTATTTGACGAATGTTCTCATCGTCGTCGTTTATCTCTGGAATAATGGGCACCCGCAGGATAATATTGTGCCCCCGGTGCGAAAGTGCCTGTAAATTTCTCAAGATCAAGGCGTTAGGCACGCCGGTAAATTTCCGATGCCGGGCATCATCCATCAACTTGAGATCGTACAGAAACAAATCCACGTGTTCTCGGAGACTATCCAGCGTGGTCCAAGAGGCAAACCCGCAGGTATCCAGGGCGGTGTGAATTTCTTGTTCTTTGCAGGCCCGCAGAATCGCTCGCAAAAAGTCCCGCTGTAACAAAGGTTCTCCACCCGAAAAGGTCACCCCTCCCTCGGATTCGTCGTAAAAGGCGACATCTTTCTCGATTTCCGCCAGCACCTGCCCTACCGTCATTTCTTGCCCCACAACTTCACGCGCTTCCGCATAACATGTTTCGGCACAAGCTCCACACAGCGTACATTCCTCGCTATCGGTGGATACAGCCCCTCCGTTCATAGAGATGGCTCCCCGCGTACAGACGTCCAGGCAAGCGCCACACCGGATGCACCGGTTCTCGTGGAACATCATTTCTCGCTCCAGGGCTTGGCTCTCCGGATTGTGACACCACCAGCAACGCAGGGGACATCCTTTGAAAAAAAATGTGGTGCGAATACCCGGCCCGTCGTGAATGGAAAACTTTTTTATGTCAAAAACTAATCCCTTAATCAAACCGGTTACCTCTTCCAGCCTCATAGGACTGAATTCATTATATCTATTTTCGTATCCTCTCCAAAAGTAAGGGCGAGTCAAGTCGGAGCATAGCTTGTTTGTTTCGACTACCACCAATCCGACTTGGCTCGCCCCTACGCTACGCACAAATTTGAAAAGGATACTTATTTTCCAATGATGGCCCTGGAAATAAATAGGACATTAGCCGGCCGTTCGGCCAGGCGTCGCATAAAATAAGGATACCAGGCCTGTCCATAGGGGACATAGACCCGCATTTGATACCCCATATCGGCCAGACGTTGTTGTTCGTCCCGGCGAATCCCCAGCAACATTTGAAACTCAAATTGATCTTGGCCAATGCCTTGAGCTTTGGTTTCACCGATAAGCCACTCAATCAGCTCTGGATCGTGAGAACCCAGGGCCAGGTAAGCGCCCTTTGCTCTGGCTTCAGGGGTCAGGAAATCTTTCATCAAGCGGATAGAGGCCTGATTAATTTCTTTTTTGCTCTGGTAGGCAATCTCGGGTGGTTCCTCATAAGCCCCTTTAACCAAACGGACACTCCCCCCCCGTTCGATAATGCGCTGTATGTCGGCCGGGCTGCGATAGAGGTAAGATTGGATAGCCAGGCGTACCCCATCCTTGAAAGTATCCAGGAGGCGATGATAAACGTCAAGGGTGGCCTCTACATCAGGGCTACCTTCGATATCAATCTCGACGATGTTGCCCAATTCTTGAGCGGTTTGCACAATGCTGGCGATATTTTCGTAGCAAAAATCGGGACCAAACGTCATCCCGACGTGGGAAGGCTTGAGCGAGATCGTTGAGTCGAGATTTTCAGCGTGAATGCGATGCAGTAGTTCTTGACAGGTTTGGGCTGCCCGGTTGGCTTCGGCATGCGTGGTCACACTCTCGCCCACTTCATTGAGTAAGCCTTTGATCCCGCGCGCGTTTAAATCCTTGATCACGGCGACGGCTTCATCCAGGGTTTCGCCAGCGACAAAGCGACGGGCCATCCGGCGAGCCAGCCCAAAATTGGTCACAAAATGGCGAGCAGAAGCGCTCTCTGAAAGTTTTATAAAGAATTTACGTAACATGAATGACTGCCTCTCTCCCCCCTACACATGCCCATTAACCTGAGTTCGAAGTTTATGCCCCTATGTTATTTCAGGAGGCTGCCTCGCTTAACACCTCTTCCGAAATCAAAAATATCGGATTAGCAATTAGCTTCAACGACTCGGCCAATTTGGCCTGATAGTCCGGGTCAAAAAAGGTGCGCCGCAGGGTTTCCATATCTGGAAAATAGGCTTCGGTCATATAGCGATAGGGCGGCTCACCCTCATCCGGCCAGGCCTCCTTAATAACATAAAAGTCGCTTTTGATCAAGCCAGGCAAGGCCATATTGTCAGTTTGGTGTTCGGTAGTCCGCCAGCGTAGAAACTCTTCATGGTCGGCATCGGGGGGTAGATTGTATATTACGGTTAATTTTACCATTTTGCCCTCCGTTGAAATTATTTCTTAATAACCAATTGGTGATCGAAGCCGGTTAACGTGCGTACACCGGTTTCGGTCACCACAACGATGTCTTCGATGCGTATGCCAAACTGTCCCGGGATATAAACGCCCGGTTCAACGCTAAAGGTCATCCCTTCTACCAGTATCTGCTCATTGCCGGCCATAATCCACGGCGGTTCGTGGACCTCCAATCCTAACCCGTGACCGGTACGATGGATAAAATAATCACCATACCCGGCGGCTTCTAACGTACTGCGAGCCATCCGGTCGATTTCTTGAGCCATCACCCCCGGCTTGACCGCCGCCCGACCTTTCTCATTTGCTTCCAGAACGGCCTGGTACGCTTTGAGAAATTCAGCCGGTGGTTCACCCAAGAAGACCATACGGGTGATGTCTGATTGGTAACCGTTCAGCGAAGCCCCAATATCGATGATCACCGCGTCTCCCTCTTGCAGCGGTCGTGAGCCACTATGGTGATGGGGATAGGCTCCGTTGGGCCCCGAAGCGATCAGGGTAAAGGTAACTTCTTCAGCCCCATCCCGCCGAAATGCTTCCTCGGCCGCCCAGGCTACCTCGGTCTCAGTCACCCCGGGCTGGCAGGCATCAACGGCCGCTTGCATGGCCCGGTCCGCCTGAGCCGCGGCCTGGGCTAAAGCTTCGACTTCGTCCGGCGCTTTACGAGCCCGCAAGGGGGCCAGCAGCGGCTCGACAGTCATAGTTTCCTGGGGATTGGTAACGGCCAATAGGGGTAACAGAAAATCGGCCCGCATGGCCCCATCGATGGCCAACTTGTTGACGGATGGGCCTGATAGGGCTCTGTTTAGGGCCTGATCCGGTCCTTCATCATCCGGCCATTGCTCCAGGGGAATGTCTGTATGCGCGGCCAAATCCGCTGCATTTAACGTGGGTACCACAATGCTCACGGTTGTGGCAGACACTAACAGTAGGCACAGGCGTTCATCGGCATGGGGTGAAAAACCCACCAGGTAACGCATGTTGGCTGTGGGTCCAATGGCTATCAGGTCTACCTGGGTTGCCTGCATGGCTTCTTGTAAACGGACTAAACGTTTTTTTATGTCAGTCATTCCTCATCCTTTCCTCTCGCAATGTTTGGGTCGATACAGAATCTATCTCAAGTGTCTGCGGGTCTAAAACAACCCCATAGACTTCTTTAGCTTGCTCTACAGTCAAAAACTCGTTACGCACATCTTGACGCACTGTCTGTGGCTGGCGCTGCATCGGATTGCCGTAACCTCCCCCGATGCCGGTGACCATCCGGGCCACATCCCCCCGTTTGAGGGGGTAGCGAGCCAGTTTGCCCCGCCAGACCACCGGCTCAACTTGACCCGCCGGGATAACCGCCACCCCGTTAGGGGAACCAGGCTGGCCGTCGGCTGCCCCCCAGGGTAAAAAGCGATGCCGGCCGAAGGTGGTGGTTAACTGGGCTGATTCGCTGAGGATACGGTAATCGCGACTTAGACCAAAGCCACCGCGATGTTCACCCCCACCGGCCGGTTGAATATTAAAAGTGAATTGATCTACCAACAAGGGATAACGTGTCTCACAGATTTCGACCGGGATCACATACGTCTCTCCATCGCCGACCACGACCAGGCCGCTCTCGCCATCTTTGGTCGCGCCGGCTCCCCAGCCACCGGCCTGCGGTTCGACCAGAATGAAGGGTTGGCCGTTCTTATCCTGCCCGCTGATTATTGTGCCGCACACACTGAGCGAGTGACCGGCTGTCAACCGGTCTGGCAGGACCGGAAAGAGCGCATGCCACAGTAAGTCGACCGCATAAGCGCCGGTTTCCCAGTAAGTTGAGACAGGAGCTGGACGTTGGGCCGTAAAGACCGTGCCTTCCGGGCAAACGACTTGCAAGGGACGGAACCAGCCATCGTTGACCGGCGTTTGGGGATCGGTGATCGCCTTGAAAATAGTCCGGCAAGCAGAGTAGAGGCGGGTGCGAGTGCAGTTGATCGGGCCAGGCACTTGCGGCGCAGAGCCGGTAAAATCGGCGATAAAGGATTCATCACTGATGGTCACCTTAACGCAAACATAGACCGGCTCTTCTGTCAGCCCGTCGTCATCCATCCAGTCCTCGGCAAAATAAGTGCCCCTGGGCAGTTCTGCCAACTCACGGCGGGCCAACAGTTCACCATGATCCAGAATCGTGGCCACGCTCTCTTGAAACGTTACCAGGCCATAACGTTGGCAGATTTCCATCACCCGCCGCTCTGCGCTGCGCAGCGAAGCTATACCGGCATACAGATCACCCAGAGTGCGATCAGGCGTCCGCACGTTGGCAGCAATTAAATCAATCAGCCCTTCGATGACCTTGCCCTGGCGATATAGCAGGATGGCCGGAAATTGTAAGCCTTCTTGAAAAATCTCGGTGCTATCTGTGGTCCAACTACCGGCGGCCATGCCTCCCACTTCGGTCCAGTGGGCTTTATTCACACTGAAGGCAATAATCTGATCCTGACAAAAGATGGGGGCAATCAAGGCTACATCCGATAGATGGTTACCCCCACTCTGATAGGGATCATTGGTCATAAAAATATCGCCCGGATGCATGGCCGGCAAGCCGAATTTTTCAATGATCGTTTTTACCGCATAGGTCAGTGTCCCCAAAAAGTCGGGAACACCGTTGGCCTGAGCGATGATGTCACCATTCGCGTCTGTGATGGCGCAGGCGTAGTCAAGCACCTCGTAAATAATGGGACTTTGGCTACTACGCCCCAGGGTGATAAAACTTTCCTCTGCAGCCGCGATGAGCTGTTCGCGAATAATCTCAATCGTGAAGGGATCGGTTTTCATTTTGACTGTATACGTCCTGTCAATATAATTTCGTCAACAATATCATTTGAATAGTTGTAGGGCAAGTTGCCGACTTGCCCCATAAAGGTAACAATGATAAAACGTCATTCCAAAATGGTGCTACTGATGGCCGTAGCCGGGCTGAGTTTGGCCGCTTTCCCGTTTCTATGGTATGGGTGGGTGAACTGGTATTATAGCCAACTTATCTACTCGCCAGAAAAGGCTCCCCCCAGGCAAGTGGCTATCGTATTTGGGGCCAGAGTTCACGCCGATGGTCGCTTGAGTCATATGTTGCAAGATCGGGTGGAAATGGCGGTTCGGCTATACAAAGCTGGCAAGGTACAAAAGCTGCTGATGAGCGGTGACAATCGTTTTGTCGACTACAACGAGCCCAGCCATATGATGGCCTATGCCATTGCCCAGGGGGTGCCGGCCGAGGACATCCAACCTGATTACGGCGGGCGGCGCACGTATGACACTTGCTACCGGGCCAAAGCAATCTTCCAGGTCGAGTCAGCGGTGTTGGTCACGCAAGATTTTCACCTGCCCCGGGCCTTGTTCACCTGCCGCAGTTTGGGCCTGGAGGCGGTCGGGGTGGCCGCCGACTTGCGACCCTACCATGTTAGGTCTATCACCTGGTCTAAAACCCGCGAAATCCCGGCCACTCTGGTGGCCCTGATTAATGTGATCAGGCAACAACCGGCCCCTGTTTTAGGAGAGCCAATTCCAATCAGTAAAAATTTCTCCCTCCCAAAAGAGTGAAGTAATCCCGCCCCAGAAAAAAGAACGGGTGGAGCAGAGACACTTTTCATTGGTAGCAGTCTCGTTTGGGAAAATCTACTACCCATCCAGTTCTCAACTCCACCCGCTCGAAAAGCTGGTTCCTCCAAGTTTAACTGGCGACCCGTCCGCCCGTTAATTCGACCACTTCAAGCGTGTCCGGATTTAATACCACTCCATAATCTTTTTCAGCCATCTCCAGGGTGATGTATTCATTTTTAACATCTTCGACGACCTTTTCCACCGGTCGTTTGTAGGGGTCACCATAGCCACCCCCGGTGCCAGTAACAAGTCGAGCCACGTCGCCTTTTTTCATATAGTAACGGGCAGCCTTCCCAAAAACGTCCGGTTCACGACCATCGGCAAAGATCATCTTAGTGTAATTGCGTGAGCCCTGGGTACCATCGGCCATACCCCAGGGTAGGTACTTAAAGCGGCCAAAGGTGCCGGTAAACCAGGCTCCATCACTGATCGCTTGGTAGTCGCGTATCAGACCGCGTCCCCCCCGGAACTCGCCGACCCCGCCTTCGGCCTTGTCGTCAAGGGCAAATTGATCGACCAAGACACCGTAGCGAGTCTCGCAGACTTCCACCGGAATGATGTAAGTTTCGCCATCGCCCACGCACACCAGGCCGTTCTCCCCATCCTTGGTCGCGCCGGCTCCCCAACCACCGGCTTGTGGCTCGACCAGGATGTACAGTTCGCCCGTATCGGGATGAATACCGGCCACGACAGTGCCACAAACGCTGAGGAAATGCCCGGCCGTCAACTGGTCGCTCATCATCGGGGCCATCGCCTTCCAGATCAGGTCAGCGGCGTAGAGCATCGTCTCCCAATAGGTGGACACGGGAGCGGGGCGCTCGCAGGTGAAGATGGTTCTGTCGGGGCAAATCACTTCTATCGGCCGGAAGCAACCCTCATTGGTGGGGATTGAAGGGTCGGTCAGGGCCATCAACACGGCCCGGACAGCAGAATGTAAGCCGGTTCGGGCGCAGTTAACCGGGCCGGGGACCTGCGAGTGGGTGCCGGTAAAATCGCAGGAGATTTTATCATCTGTGATCATGACCTTGACCCGCACCTCGAATGGGCCGTTCCCAATTCCGTCATCATCAATGTAATCGACCGCTTCGTAGATCCCGTTTGGAATTTCCTTCAGTCTCTGATGAACTAGCTGCTCGCTGTGATCCATCAGGGTTTCAATGCCGGCCAGGACCGTGTCTACGTCATACTTTTCGCACAATTCTCTAAAGCGCCGGTCGGCGATGCGCAGGGAAGCCGCTTGGGCGTACATATCGCCAATACTCATATCGGGCGTGCGTACATTGGCCCTGATCAGATCGATCAGGCTTTGGATCGGTTTTCCTTCTTCAAAAATCTTAATGCAAGGGAATTGCAGCCCTTCCTGATAAACTTCGGTGGCGTCGGTGGTCCAACTACCGGCGGCCATCCCCCCCACTTCGGTCCAGTGCCCTTTATTGGCCGCAAAAGCGACAATTTCTCCATCATAGAAGATGGGCATGATTAACGACACATCAGACAGGTGGGTGCCACCGCCCCCGTAAGGGTCGTTGGTGATGATGATATCACCCGGTTTCAGCCCCTCGGGGCCAAATTTCTCCAGGACACTGCGCACCCCAAAATCCAGCGTCCCCAAAAAGAGCGTTACCCCATTACCCTGAGTGATTAACCGTCCCTTGGCATCTGTCAGCCCTGTGGCATAGTCGAGTACTTCGTAAATAATGGTACTCATACTGGTTCGCTGCATCGTGACAAACATTTCATCGCCGATAGCCAGCAAACTTTCTTTGATGATTTCTAGAGTGAAAGGATCAACTTGATTCTTTGCCATTTCTACACTCCTTGGTCTACTCGTCTGTTGGTCTACTGGTCTCAGTAGATCCAATTTTTAGGCTCCGAACGGACCACAGTCCGCGTTTTGGCCGCTGGACTGTCCCACGGGGAGGCTTCGCACTGGTCCAGCTAGAGCAAATTTGGGTCTACTGGTCTGTTAGTCACATAGCCTATTCGTTCGATGGATGACCGACTTCAACCATCCAACTATCTGACCATCCGACTACCCGACCATCTGACTATCTGACTAACTTACCCTCTCGATGTGTAAGAAGCCATACTCATCCCGGGTTACTTGCTGGTCGGGGAAAACAACGGTCGTTGACGCAGGCTCTTCAATGACCAACGGTCCCTGGATAGCCTGACCAACGGGCAATAAATCACGCTCGTAAATGGGACTATCGTGGAAGCCAAGCTCATCGAAATTGACCCGTCGTTCACCTTTTTTGGCTGCTTCCAGGTTACCGCTGTCTCCATCTAGCTTCTTGAGGTCGGCTTTCTCCACCACTCCGAGGGCTGTCAGGTGGTAGTTGACCAGTTCTACGGGCGTATCCAACCGGAAGGTATAAGTTTGCTCGTGTAATTGATGGAAACGCTCGTTGATTTCTGGCATTTGTTCAGCCGTAATCTGCTCACCGGGGATAGGAACCTTGACCGTATGTTCCTGCCCCAAATAGCGCATATCAGCAAAACGCTGGAACATCACCTGGTCTTCAGAGATGTGCTGAGCCTGCAAATTTTGCATGGCTTGCGCTTCCATCTCGGCAAAGATGTTGGTCAGAGCAGAGGGTTCAACTTGATCGGTTCGCCGGATAGAGGTGCGAATGAAGTCCTGGCGCAGATCGGTCATCAGCATACCCCAAGCGGAAAAAATACCCGGTTCGGTGGGAATGAGGACTTTCTTAACCCGTAGTTCTCGAGCCAGGGCCCCGGCGTGCATAGCGCCACCCCCGCCAAAAGCAACTAACACAAAGTCTCGTGGGTCATGACCGCGCCGTACCGATACCAGCTTCAGGGCATTGACCATATTCGCGTCGGCCAGGCGAATGACCCCCATGGCCGCCTCTTCCAGGCTACAGTCAAAGGCGTCGGCAATGGGTTGCATGGCTTGCTCGGTTTTTTCCACGTCCAACGGTATCTCCCCACCCAGGAAATAATCGGGGTTGATCCGACCGGCCAACACGTTCGCATCAGTCACGGTGGGCTGGTCCCCCCCCCAGCCGTAGCAAGCCGGTCCGGGATCAGCCCCGGCACTGATTGGGCCAACTCTCAAGGCCCCGGCATTATCCACCCAGGCAATGGAGCCACCACCAGCCCCAATCTCTACAATATCAATGGTTGGGGCTAAAATGGGATAACCGGCATAGTCACGCCGCCATTCGATCTTGTACTCAGTCGTAATCCGTGGCGTGCCGTTTTTGACCAATGAGGTCTTGGCCGTCGTCCCCCCTACGTCCAAGGAGATGACGTTTAGTTCACCAATGAGTTTACCGATCACTGCTGCGCCAATCACCCCGGCCACCGGCCCTGATTCAACGGTGTTGATGGGTGCTTTTGAACCCATTTCGAACGTGGCCGTACCACCGTTTGATTGCATGATATGATACACTTTGTCCATGCCCAACTCGGCCAGGTTTTTCTCCAGATTGTCCAGATAAAATTGAGCCGTGGGCAGTACGTAGCTATTGAGCACAGCGGTATTGGTTCGTTCGTATTCGCGCCATTCTTGGGTGATTTCATAAGAGGCCGTGACGGGTATGTCTGGGGCTAATTCCCTGATGATCTCAGCACAGCGGGCCTCGTGGCTGGAGTCGGCATAAGAATGGAGGAAGCAGACCGCAATGGCTTCCACCCCTTCTTTTTTACACAATTTGACCGCCTTTTTTACATCATCCTCATTCAGCGGTTCCAATTCTTCCCCTTTGTAATTCAACCGCTCGCGTACTTCCAGGCGCAGGTAACGCGGCACAAAGGACTTGGGTTTCGTATAGTACATATTGTACAAATCTGGACGGTTGGCCCGTCCAATTTCCAGTACATCCCGGAATCCCTTGGTGGTTATGAGCGCAGTTTTTGCTCCCTTACGCTCGGTGAGGGCATTAATGATAATGGTAGAACCATGGACAAAAAACGTTGTATCGGGGACATTCAAAGCCGCTTTGTGCAAAGTTTCAATCACCCCTTCAGCAAAGTTGGCCGGGGTTGTTGAAGCTTTGGCTCCACCTAGCTTTCCAGAAACTTCATCAAGATACACCAGGTCGGTAAATGTACCACCGATGTCACTGGCTACACGCATACTGGAACCTCCTTCTCAATGACTAAATTTTTTCTCCCTCCTGAACTTGCTCCCTCCCAGAAGAAATTCGAGGGATATCAGGAGATGATTGGCCTAACTAGTTTCTGTTGCAAAACGTAGCCAGGGCATCCCTATACCCGCCGTAGACGCATGGGGATGCGTCTACTACAGGGTTTTGCAACAAGAATTAACTATTGCAAAACATAGCCAGGGCATCCCTATGCCCGCCGTAGACGCATGGGGATGCGTCTACTACAAGGTTTTGCAACAAGAATTAACTATGGGTTGGGTGAAGGGTACAAATGGCAGCGTACCGTATGCCCTCCACCAAGATCTACCATCTCTGGATCAACTTCAGTACATATATCCATCTTATATGGACAGCGCAAATGAAAACTACATCCACTGGGGATGTTGACCGGACTCGGGATCTCACCCCTAGATATGATCTTTTCAGGCTTCAGCCGTTCCTCTTCCTCTGACACAACTGGAATAGAGGAAAGCAGCATTTGGGTGTAAGGATGTTGCGGATTTTTAAAGAATTCGGCCGCCTCGGCCACCTCGCAGATTTTGCCCAGATACATAATGGCCACCCGCGAGGCAACATTTCGCATTAAACTCAAATCGTGGGTGATAAATAGGTATGACAGATTCAGCTCTTGGCGCAGGCGAATCAGCAGGTTAATGATCTTCCCTTGAATGGAAACATCAAGGGCCGAGGTTGGTTCATCTAAAATGACAAATGAAGGATCGGTGGCTAAGGCGCGGGCAATGGCCACGATCTGCTTCTCACCGCCACTCAATGACTGGGGATACTTGTGCATATAATCCAGGGGCAACTCGACCATTTCCAACAATCGGGCCGTCTCCTCCAGTCGATTGACTCGCGGTCGGTGGATTTTTAAGGGCAAATCCAGGATCTGTCTGATGTTTTGCCTGGGATTTAGCGAAGACCCTGGGTCCTGAAAAACAATTTGGATTTCCTTTTTGATGTGTTTCGGACGTTCACCATCCTCCCTGAAGAGGCTTTCATCGCCAAATTCGATGCTGCCAGCAGTGGGGGGATACATGCCTATGGTGGTATAAGCCACGGTACTTTTGCCTGATCCTGATTCACCCACCAGACCAAACACTTCTCCCTCATGTACCACAAAGGAGACACCATCGACAGCCTTAACGGTAATTGGTTCCCGTTTAAGGAGATCCTTATGTCCAACAACAAAATATTTTTTTAAGTCTTGATAAGTTAAGATTGGCTTCATCGGTATCAAATACGGCCATTATCGTAGGCGTGGCATCCCTATGCCACATCCAATCATCGCCCTCATAAACATTATCGTAGGCGTGGCATCCCTATGCCACGCGAAATAAATCAGATTGACGCCCCTGGCCTCCTGAATTTTGGGAAGTTTCGTAAAGAAAACAAGCCACTTGATGTCCGTCGCCAATGTCATACGTTGGTGGTTTTGCTGTGCGGCAAATATCCATTACATGGACACAACGGGGGTGGAAACGACACCCCGTAGGCGGATGCAAATAATCAGGGATGCGTCCTGGGATCCCTTCTGCGACCCCGCCACCGCTTAGGCGAGGAACGGCCTCCATCAACCCACGTGTATACGGGTGTAGGGGGGTGGTAAACAGCTTTTTTGTCGGGGCTGACTCAACCATATTGCCGGCGTACATCACATATAACCGATCAGTTACTTCACGGACAACGCCTAAAGTATGGGTAATGAGAATCACCGACGTATTCTTTTCCACCACCAAATTATGTAGCAGGCGGAGTACCTGGTCTTGAATGGTGACATCCAACGACGTACCGGGTTCATCCGCAATCAACAGTTCCGGTTCGGTGGCCAGGGCCATGGCAATACATACCCGCTGGCGCATGCCCCCACTGAGTTGAACCGGGTAGCTCTTCAGTAATCGCTCGGGGTCGGCCAGAGCCACCTCCTTTAGGGCTGCCACCGAGACTTGTTTGATTTGTTGTTTGCTCGCTTTGCCGCCATTCAAAACGGAGTGTTTGATGACAGCACCCAGTTGCTGACCAACAGTAAAGACGGGATTTAAGGCCGCGGTTGGATCTTGAAAGATCATCGAAATACCGTTACCCCGGACGCGATAGAGCTCATTCTGGCTCATTTTCAACACATTTTTACCTTTGAAATAAATCTCGCCCGAGGCGATTTGGGCCGGTGGCATCGGTAAAATCCGCAAAATCGACTTCATCGTGGTCGTTTTACCACAGCCGGTCTCGCCAACCAGCCCCACCTTTTCGCCACTGTGCACGACAAAATTGACTCCATCGAGTACCTTTAGGAGACCGCCGTATACTTTGTAGTTAACCCGCAGGTTTTTAATTTCAAGCAATGGTGGTGTATTCACTAGACTTCTTCCGCTGCCAATAAATCTCGCAAACCATCCCCCAACAAATTAAATCCCAGCACGATCACCACAATCGCCAGGGCCGGAAAGATCGGAATCCACCATTGATCCGGCAGATAGCGAGACCCATCCGCCACCATCGTTCCCAGGCCCGGCTTAGGGGGTTGCACCCCCAAACCGACAAAGCTTAAGGATGAGCCGATTAAAATGACCCAGCCCATATCCAGACTCATTTTAGTAAAGATAGGCGACACGCAATTAGGTAATATCTCTTTGAATAAAATGTGGGCTTTACTGGCGCCCATGGTCTCGGCCGATTTAACAAAATACTCGTTGCGTAACTGGGTGGTCAGGCCATATACCAGGCGTGTATACCACGGCCACCACATCAGCGACACGGCCATCATGGCGTTGAGTAGATTGGGTTTTAACATCGCTGCAATGGCCAGGGCCAGGATGAGGGGGGGGACCGACAAGAAAATATCGGTCACACGCATAATCACAGAGTCAATCCACGTTCCATGATAATATCCGGCTAACAAGCCGAGCAGGACCCCTGGCGGCACCACCAAGGTCAGTACAACGACCCCCATTGTCAAAGAGAAGCGAAAACCAAAGACGGTCCGGCTCAAAATGTCACGACCAATGGTATCCGTGCCAAATGGATATTCCCAGCTTGGGGGCCGTTTAGCATTGACAAAATCGGTAAACGGTTGGGCGTGTTCTGGATAAGGGGTTACATACGGGGCAAAAATGGCCAACAAAATCACCAACGTCACCGTCAGCAATCCCACGATCGACAAGGGGTTACGAGAAAATTTATACCAGGCCCGTCCCAGATTCTCGCGGCGGCTGCTGCGCTCCATTTTTTTCCAGGTTTCCAGCGTAATTGCCGGGCCCAATGTTTTCGCCTGATCGGTCATGTTATTCGCCCCCTTCTGCCCTTAGTCGAATACGGGGATCGAGTTGGGCGACGATGATGTCCACCAGAATGTTGACCACAATAAATACAATCCCCAACATCAAAATAACGGCGGCAATGGCGTTTAGATCTTTCCGTAACATGGCATTGATCCCATAACGAGACATGCCCGGCCAATTAAAGATCAACTCCACCAGAAAAGCATTACTCATCGTGGCGGCGAAATCCAAGCCCATAATAGAGACCGTGGGGATGAGCGAAGGTTTCAGCAAGAACTTGCTCATAATCGCCCGTTCCGGGATGCCGAGTGCTCTCTCAGCAGCGATGTAATCCTTGGTCAAATTATCAGACATAGCCGAGCGGGTGATGCGGGCTTGTTGAGCCATTGAACCCATAGCCAGGGCCAGTGCCGGTAAAATCAAATGCTTGAAGGCATCCCAGAAGGCGGTAAAATTTCCTGCCAGCAGGGAATCAACCGTCATCAACCCGGTCACCACGGGTGGATGTGGGACGTTTTCACTCAATCTGCCCAGGGTTGGCAACCAATTGAGAGCATAACCAAAGATAAGTAAAAATATAATGGCGAAGACAAATGAGGGGGTGACCACCCCTAAATAGGATATCACCCGGACGACGTTATCTATCCATTTATCTTTGTGCCAGGCCGAGATTGCCCCCAAGGTAATACCCAAAACGGCCATAATCAGCCCGGAGTAGAGGGCAAGCTCGAAGGTGGCCGGGAAAAATTCGCGAATATCGTGAGCTACGTCACGCCGGGTGACCAGGGAAATGCCAAAACGTCCTTGCACCGCATCGGTTAGCCAATAGCCGTATTGCACCGGGAGGGAGTCATTCAAATGCATTTGCTCGCGCAGATTATCAACCACCCAGTCCGGTGCTCTCGCTCCGACGGCCATGCGGGCCGGATCACCGGGTAAAACCCGGGAGATGATAAAAATTACGACCGATAAGCCGAGCAAAACAAAAATTGAGTGAATTGCTCGATTCAAGATGAACGAAAGAGATCTCATGCCTTAATTCTCTGACTTATATCAAACGGATAAGGGAGTTCCAGAATTTAAATGCTCCCAAAACTGTATCGTCCGCGTGTTACGTGTTGCGTGTTGCGTGAGGATTTTCGGCCAAATACCCATAAAGCGGGCACAGGTTTAACACGTAGCACGCCGCCAAGGGCACGCAAGCGACACGCAGCACGATTTTGGAAGCATTATTTTTCTGGAACTGCCTAAAGTGATGAGGCGGTGGCTTTTCACCGCCCCACCTTTTCATCCCTTTGCTTCTTTGCTGCTCTTTCTCTATCTACTTATTAACGCCGATTCTAGCCGCCAGGATATTGTAGCCCTGTACCGGAATGACCTCGCCGCGTGCCGTGGGCCAGTCAAGATAGGTTTGATAAGCGTGCTTTTCAACTTGGTCGTAGACAAAGATAGAGGGGGCCTGATCGGCCAGTTCGGCTTGAATGGCCTGGTATTTCTCAAAGCGCTCATTTTGATCTACCGTGGCCAGGGCCTCATCGATGGCAGTATCGAGCGTTTCGCTCTCTAACCATTCATTCTGGGACCAGGTAGCGGCAGAGCTTGAGTGATAACGTTGCTTGAGCATTGGCCCGGCTTCCGGTAAGTCCGCGGTCACGTAAATGCTAACCAGGTGGGGGCTGGTCTCCAGCTTCGAAGTGTTTTCCACGACGGATAACCAGGGGGTCGAAACAATTTCTACCGGAATACCGATATCAGCCATATTGGCCTGGAACAATAGGGCGAATTTTTCCTCGTCCGGCACTTCGGAAATCCAGACAAATTCTATGGGATATTGATCAATTTGATCCGCATATTGGCACTGGGCCAACTCTTCACGAGCCTTATCCGGGTCAAAAGTATATTTTGTTACCTCTGGATTATGTCCGCCCAGGGCTTGAGGAACCGGCCCGACCATGGCCTTTGTGCCCGGCCATTCCAATCCCACGGCCGTATCGTAATCAAAAGCATAGGATATGGCCCGCCGGCAGTGGACATCATCCGTGGGTGGAATTCTGGTGTTGAGCATAAAGTAAAAGGCCGTTAGATTGGAGAAGGCTGCTACATCTACCCCTTCAATCTCGTCGAGGGCCTCAAGGGCTTCGATGGTTTGCCACTGGTCAGAGATTTCCAACTCTTTATTGGACATCAATGTACGCACCGTGGCCGTCTCTGTCGTGGCAATCATACGGAACTGATCGGGGGCATTATCCACGAATCCACCCCACCAATCGGAGAATTTTTCCATCAAGACGTATTCTTCCAGGGGAAACTCCTTGACCATATAGGGACCTGAGCCGGCGTCATTGGTGAGCAAGAACTCTTGACCATAGTCTCCCTCTTCACCATACGGCCCCTCAGCTTTGGTGTTTGCCCGCACCAGCTCCTCGTTCAGGACATAAAGCCGAATGAGACTGGGGAGAAACAGGCCGTTGGGCTGGGCCAGCTTAAATTCGACCGTATAATCGTCAACAGCCGTCACACTATCAACGACATCGATAAATAAATAGGCAAACCCTTCACCAACGGTCAAGAAACGATTCATACTGTAAACAACATCGCCGGCCTGTAATTCACTGCCATCGTGGAATTTTATACCCTGCTTTAGCTTGAAGGTCCAGGTTAAGCCGTCATCAGAGGCCGTCCAACTCTTAGCCAACCAGGGATCAACGCCGCCTGCCGTATTGGGGAAGACGAGGGTATCGTACAGATTGGCCAAAGCTGTAGAACTGGAAAAGTCTGAGCCGACGGCCGGATCAATGGCGGTGGGCCAGGCAAAGGTGACTCGCAATACGCGTGGTTCCTCGGCCATGGCCTCTTCTTCGGCTGCTTCCGGTTCTTCGGCTTCCTCCTCTGCTACGGCCGGCTCTTCTACAGCCGCTTCTTCGGCTTTGGGTTCTTCCTTGGGCTCTTCAACTGCCGCCGGGGTCGGCGTTGCGCCACAGGCGGTGGCAAACCAGGCTACCAATAAAAGTAATACAAGCAGCAGATTACCTTTTTTGAAAAGATTCATTTTTACTTTCTCCTCCACAATTTATAATTGGTTTACAAGCATCACCTCAATAATTCGGGGTAACGTAGGGCAAACTTAAGTTTGTCCTACAAAAACCCCTACTTTTTGAGAAGATACGTTTACAAAAAACAAAACCTCAGTGATAAGGATAAAGCCTGCTTTTTTCGATACCTCACCTCCTATCCCTTCATATAAAGTTCGTTTTTGTCAGAGCATCAGCAGCCTGACCGGTCACTGCCTCTATACTAAACGCATTCTGAAATTTCCGTAGTTGGCGCACGCTTCGCGGTATGCGGCAGCGGTCGGCATAGGGATGCCGCCCTACGAAATTTTAGCGTGCGCTTGGTATATTTTGGCCTCAAGGTCATGCCAAGGGGGTGAGCTGCACCAAATGATCAGACATGGCGCGTCTCCTTGACAATTCAGACGGTAAGATTGGTTGGCATCGTAATGAATACTGTCTCCTGCCTCTAATTCGATTTGTTCGTCTTCAATAATAACCGTCAGGGCTCCTGCCAGGACAAATCCAAAGATTTCTCCCGAGTGAGGTTCAAATTCGAGGGGGGGAGCGTTGGGCTGCAGGATCAGCCGTTGCGCGCCTAAATCTGAGCCACTGGTGACGGAAGTCAATGGTACCTGAAAAATTGACGCATTGGTGTTTGAGTTTGCCAGCCTATCTGCTGCCCGAGTGATATACACTTGATCTTTTTCAGGTTCGAGCAGATCACGTGGATTAATTTCCAATACTTCAGCGATACTGGTGAACGCAACCAACGAAGGCGTCTTCTTATCTTGTTCGATCTGTGATAGATAACCGGCCGACAGGTTGCTCATTTCCGCCATGTCTGCCAGGGTCAATTTTTTCTTGCGTCGCAAGTATTTTATCCGTTCACCAAGAGTTGTGATGATTTTACCTCGTTTCAAGTGATGTAGGCCTCTTAGGGCCATCACATCGACAAAAAATTGTCGATCTTACTTTGTAAACAATTTTGCTAGAGACCAATTTACGATTTACGACACTGGCCCTGTGGGTTTTGGATTTACGATTAGCTCTGG
>DAOUMU010000052.1:0-3591 GCA_034409055.1 Anaerolineae bacterium | reverse complement strand
CTGAGAATGTGACTGCTCAAAAACTGACCAAAGCGGCCCAAAAGCTGGCCCAGGTGAGCCTTACTTAGTCTCACTGAGTAGTGAGACTGCAATTTTGTATAACCAAATTTGACAACTCAGTATAACTTACGCGGGGAATAGGGGGGGATTGACTTATCGCCACCTTGAGCTTGTTTCTCTACCTCTCTGGTTCTCTTTTTTCAGAATTCCAGGAGCACAGAATCCAGAAGCTCAAATGGGGGAGACCACAACCCGCACCCCAAGGCCGTCGATCCTGCCGTTCGGGATGCTCTGGTAACGGGCCGCGCAGCGAGCGTTGACCTGACGGTTGACCCACGCCCCGCCCCGCAACACACGGAACATTTGTTCTTTATCGGACCAATCCGCGCACCACTCCCACATGTTACCGGCGCAATCGTGCGCCCCCGTCGGACTAACCCCACCGGGAAACATGCCCACCGCGCTGGTTTGTCCAATCTCACTTTCACGCGTGTTGGCCAGTCCCTCTTCCCAGTTATTCCCCCACGGGTATTCCCGCCCGTGCTGCCCTCTGGCCAGCCGCTCCCATTCTTCTTCTGTTGGCAGGCGGTATTGACCGTCGTAGGTGGCCGTCAACCAATTACAGAACGCCTCCGCTTCGTACCAACTGACCGCCACGACCGGGTGATTGGGATTGTTCCAACCGCTATCGTCCCACAAGCGAGGTTGGGTCCAATTCCCTCTCTGTCGCCGTCGCCAGCCTTCTTTGCTCCACCAATCCTGGTTGTCATATCCCCCCGCTTCAATACACTGGCCAAACTGGGCGTGGGTCACCGGGTAAACCCCGGCCCGGAAGGGGGCGACCTCCCGCTTTTCTTTTTTCTTGCCGTACAAGAATTCGCCCTGAATAGGGGGCGTGAGTAAAGGCGGCAGGGTGGTTATCCCTGCTCGCGGGTCACCTAACCGGCCCAAAACACCACCGGCTTTGGCTCGAAGGGGCAGGCTCACGGTGTCATCAACCATTGTGGTTTGCAACGCCTCGACAATGGCCCTTTTGCAGGTCGGGGTCACCCCACCCGGCCAGGCATCCAGCACCGCCTCCCCGGCCAGCACTACCGCCTGCCCAGCCTGCCCCGGTGCTTGTTTGATCAGTTCCCCTAAAACCGCCCCGGCTGCTTCATCTCGCTGCTGGACAATGCCCAGATAGCCGATGGTCAGCAAACTGACTTCATACCAGTTGTCGTCGCCAATATGGGCCGCCAACGCTGCCACCACCGGCTCGATGTCTCGCTGGCCCTGTTGGGCAATGGCCGTCGCCGCCAGGTATTCTTGAAAGGTCAGGTGGATGAAACCATACGCGCCCGAACCCCGCTCCAGCAGCAGGCTGGCGTATTCCCTGGCGTCGGCCAGAAGCTGCCGGGCGGCCTGTTCCGGCTCGGCTTCGCCCCGGTGGGTATATATTTCCGCCAGCCTGCGCCGCACCGCTGCCTGCTTAACCAGGCCCACGCCGGGGCTGGCCTGGTGCATCCACAGGGCCAGGGGAGCCAGTACCCGCACCGTTTCCACCACGTCCAGGTCCCGGCGGGGGGGCCGGCCCAGGCCCCGGCTTAGATTCCAGTAGCGCAGCAGGGTCTCGATATATTTCTGGTACAGTTCCACCCGCCGCTCCGGCAGGATCACCCCCTGCCGTTTCATCAGGGCCAGGATGGTCAGCAGCAGAGGATTGGCGGCTAATTGGCGCACGCCCGGATTACGGTCGACCGCCGCCAGCAGTTCGACCCGTTCTCGGGCCGCTTCCTCGGCCGCCACGGGCGTATCACCCCGGGCGGCCCGTTCCAGGGCCCCGGTCCATTGGCCGACAAATTGCTCGATCTCTTCGGCCTCAAAATCAACCAGGGTACATTCGGCCAGGCCCTCCACCACGGGCCGCACTTCCCGGTAACCCACAATCCGGCTGGTCAGGATGAATTTGTTGCCCTTCTGCTGCTCCATCGTGAAGAAATCCACCACCCGGTCGACCACCACCCGGCGCTGGCTCAGCTTGCGCACTTCGTCCAGGCCGTCCAGTAACAATAAGGTGCCGCCCCGCTCCAGGGCTTCGGTCAGCATTGCGGCCAGGGGCAGCTTGATGCCTCGCTGCCGGTAATAGGTAGCCACGAACTCATCCAGGGGCACGTCGGCCCTGTCCAGGGCGTTGGCGTAGGCCGACAAGGGTACCAGCAGCGGCAGGCGTTTGCCCAGGCCCAATGCCTCTCCTTCGCCCAGAGCCAGGCGCAGGGTCAGGTATTTGAGAAAGGTGGTTTTGCCTGCGCCGGGGTCGCCCAGGATGATCAGGCCATCGTGCCGGCCCAACAGCTCCAAAAGGGGCTGCGGCTCGCTCAGCCGCTGGCCCATCGCTTTCGCCTCTTCCTCACTCACCTGCCGCCCGGCCAGGCGCAGTTCCCGGCTCCAGGTTTCCCCTTCCGGCATTTCGATGCGAGCTTTGAGGGGCACGTACATCTCCAACAAGGGCATCCGCAGGGCCACCCGGTCGGATACGCCCATACCCTTGAAGTCCAGGTAGCGGTAGAGATTGAGCAGGTGGGTCAAGTAGCGTGCGGTGGCCTGTTGCAGGTCAGCCGGAGAGAGCCTGGTGGGAAGAGCGGCATACTGCTGCCAGAAGGCTTCGGCGGCGACAATAATCGTTTTTCTGGCTCCCGCGCCCAGCACATCGCCTCCAACCTGACTATCAACAAGCACCTGGCCCTGGTCTTCCTGTTTGATACCGACAGCCCCTTCCTGGGCGATCACCCCGGAGCCGGTCAGTTGGGCTTGAATTGCTGCCCGTTTTTCTCGCAAGGTTGCCAGCACAGCCTGAATTTGCTCATCCGGCAAAATACTTCGTAGTTTTTCCTGAGCAGCTATCCCTTCCTCTATTCTGGCTAACTCCGCTGCCAACTGTGCCTGATTCATATCGTTGTCTGTCATCGCTGCTCCTTTACTGCGGCAGGTCTGGAATGTTCTGCTTTCGAGAGGCGCTGTCCAGCGCCTTGAACCAGCCACCTAACAGCCGCCCAATTTCATCAATCATCTCGCTGACGTGACGATGTTGACCCGGATCGAACAGGCTCAAGTCCCGGCACAGCCGCAGGTGAAAGCGTAACTTGGTCAGCTCAACATCCGCCTTGTTGAGATAAGCCAGTTTATCCCTTTTGTTCGCTTTGGGCAATGTTCCGGCTTCAATCAGACATTCTTGAAAACGCAAGGCCGCATTCTGCACATACCGGGCCATCACAAACCGCTGTTCCCTGGGAAACTTGGTGGTCTGGGGAATTAGCCACAACAGCAGATCATAGGTTTTGACAAAAATTGGTGATTGGCTCATCTTTCAAAACACAACCGGTGCCAAAATTTGCTCGGCCAGGGCCCAGGTGTCCCCATAGCTGATGTGGGCCAGCCAGCCCCGGATTGAGGCTATCACCGTATCCGGCCCAATCAACTCCTGCCTATAGAGTGTCTTGAAAAAAAGGTTTAGTATGGGCTGTGAGCGAAGGCTCTCGTTGCACATTAACATAAAGTTATAAACATCATCGACTATTTCTCATTACCACGGCGATATTTCGGACGGATGTT
>DAOUMU010000051.1:0-10997 GCA_034409055.1 Anaerolineae bacterium | reverse complement strand
TCAAAAAGCCCAAAAAAGGCCAAAAAGTGCCTGTAGCGGTCTGAAATCCGGCCCAATTATTCAATTTTTAAGCTACTTTTTTCTACTCGGTCATTACCGAGCTATTTGACTTTGTCCAAAGTCCAATAAATGAGCAGTATATAGTGAAAACATCTATACTTATGAGTGAAAATTTAGATAATAAGACATCGTTAACGAATCGTGACATCTATAAGTTTGTAAGGGGCTTTGAAGATAAGTATGGTGGTGGGACACTACCCACACTGGAGGAATATCTTCGTTCCCTTTTCCGTGGAATAGACAAGCGGATGATCATGAAACGTGTGAGCCAATTCCTTTCCGTGCTTCTACTGATAGCAGTCAGTGCGTGTCAATCGAGCACCGGTGATTTGAAAAGTGCCTATACCGCCCGTAACGTTGCCTTCAACTCAGGCACCCAGGTGTATACTTTCAGTTATCCCGCCACCTGGTCAGTTGAAGAGCAGGATGAGATGACCGTCCTCGTCTCACAGCGCGCGTTGTTGGACGACTTGCCCCGTGAGTTCGGTGCCGGGCAAGTCTTGGTCTTAGTCAGAATCGCACATACGCATGCTACCCCCGCCAGCATCATAAGCGATTATGTGGCCCAACACCATGATCAGTTCACGTTTAGTGATCCGATCCTGTACGACATCAACGGCCGGTCTGCAGTGCGCGTGGTGGGCATACGGGTTGCACCTGAAGAACAAAGTTTGACCGTAGCCGTAGACTTGGCCGAGGACGTGCGGGGCGTGGTAGGTGCGAGATTGGCGAAAGGTGAATTGCGTGTGTGGCAACAGACAGTTCTCGATATTGCCAATTCCTTACATCTAGCCCCTTGAGTCAGAGAACCGCCCACCAAGCGTTTGCCCCCGACCGCCTACAGCCCGATTTATCAGCGGTTATGCGCCCGCGAAGGCACTTGTAGGTGGTAGGAGTCTTGCTGGCTCGGCGGTGGGTGAAACGCGGCGTTGGGCGTAATTGTGGAACTATCTCTTCTCATATATGCGCATTTCATCTGGCCAACTCCATCTGCTTGGAACCTGGATCCCGTTTGCTCTGATGTTTACATCAACGTACTTAGTGGGGACATATATTGTGAAACGTGCCAAGCTCACCACGGTCACCTAAAAGATAAAGCGAGATAGACAACATGCTCAGAACCATTGTCGAGATCGGGTTTGGTCTGCTTTACCTGGTTGGGGCCTTGTTTAATTACCTGTACACCCTGCGCCACGGTGAGGAATTTTATGGGAGCTTTGCCGAAAATGCCCTGTTCGGCCTATCAGGAAAGCTTGTTCGAAGCCTTGTCATCCCACATTCGACCCTTTTTACCGGCCTACTCATCGTTTTTCAACTGCTGGTAGCCTTTTGCATATTGAGCCGAGGGACGCTCGTCGTGCCTGGGCTCATCGCGGGTGCCATATTCAGTTTTGCGGTCATTTTTGTGTCTAATCTGCCAGGCGCAATCGCTAATCTGTTAATGGCTGTAGTTCAAGTATACCTGGCTTTCACGCGCTAGGGGCTCTTTTTTAGAGTGACTATGGGATCACACCATAACATGATCAGGATTGAGTACAAATGTGGAGAAAAGAGCTTCTCTGATGAACTATAAATATACTATACTTTTCCATACTTCTCCATCAATCAAAACAGATTGAGATAAATTATGACCACAAAACCGAAATTGAAACACTGAAGCACTGATTGGATTGAATGCACTGAGGAGGGTTAAAGTCTTAAAAGGGTTTGACGTGCTAGAGGGAGGGGCGGGATGGTTTGAACGCTTGCTAATCAGGCTCTTAAGGGCAAGCTACCGGCAACGGTTACGGGCGATTGTGGAGCATGCACCGGCTGAAGTGAGTGAGAGGATTTTTGGGGAGTGAGGGCTGGCCTTAAATGAAACAGTTACAGCAAAAGTCGGGTACAATTTTTTTATGTCTACTTTTAAAGGTAAAAACTTGTATTCAAAAGATAGTTGCCAAACACCATTTATGTCGACTTTTCTCGTATTTTTACCGAGATTTAGCGGCAATTCTATCAGTTAGCTTTAGGACCTACTTTTGTCAAACAACTTGTCATAATATTTTTGTACCCGACTTTTGCCGCTACTGAAATGAAAAAGCCCCGGATGGGTCGGGGCTTTGATATTTCTCAGACAAACTTACGCGCGTCACCATCAAAGAATGCATGCGGCGGTGCTTTAGCAACGAGACTTCAATCGACGGCTAGGTCTCAGGCTCGAGGCCGCACATAAATCCAGAAATACGGAAACGGGCACGGGCGGTTCGGAAGCAGCGGTGGGGTCAGCGATGGCCCTCGCCGATTGTAACTTAGCGGGTACTCTGAGGGATATAAAATCATATGTCATAGATAATTAGCTATAAAACTATTTACCCCCTTTATCATATCGTCCGCATCCTTATGTGAAGACTGTCCAAAATTCCCGTGAGCGGGTTCATTTCGTCGAGTATACCAAGTTTTTAGCTGTTCCCACATTGCTTGGTTGTAGATACCTTTTTTCTTAAGTTCCTCATTCATAGAGTTGAATTTACCAACAGCACAGCCCTCACGAATACAAACTTCTTTTATAGCGATTTCAAGAGCAATACCCGCCATAATACAAGCAGTGTCAACATAATTTGCATTTTTGAATATCTCTGCCTGATCAAGAACATCGACAAGTGTTTCAGCTTTGGCTAGCGTTCTAACATTGAACAGATAACCACCTTCATAATCCTCTCTAGCAGCTTGAAAGATGGCCCTACAGTCTCTAAAATTGGACTCCGAGAAAGAGTATTTGGTTGTCATCCTTTGATAATGTTCATCAAAATTTCGATAATGAATACTATCCTCTCCGAATACTCTTTGCAATAAATTTAGAACACTGGTGGCCCAAGATTTGAAATTTGCAGAGTTTACCTTGTAGTAATTGACTCCCTTAAGGCTTTGAAAGTTAAATTCTTTGTTTTCTAATATAGTATCAGCCTTTTTTCCCAGTTCTTCAAATCTTCTTACTACCACTCTATCTATATTCATATTCAAACTACCTTAATGTAGCAAACCCGCTAACGTATTAAGATACTATGCAATGACTTGAAAGTCGAGGTCATCGCAGGTAAGCTCCTACAATAAAGGAGAAAGGAGCTTACTGTGAATTACAGTATACAGGATAGCCCATCTCAGGCCAAACTATACCTGGCTTTTGAGTTGGGCAACCAGGCGTGGAAGCCGGGTTTCAGCGTAGGACTTGGTCAGAATCCTCGGAGACGAACGATCTGGGCTGGTGATCTGATCTGGGGGGGCTTGGCCAGGAGATTGGGCTGGCCAAGAAACGCTTTGGCTTAGCTGAGAGTACCCCGGTGATGAGTGGCTACGAGGCGGGCCGGGATGGTTTCTGGCCACATCGCTATCTGCTTGCAAAAGAGATGGAGAACCTGGTGGTTGACTCGGCCAGTATCGAGGTGAATCGGCGAGCCAAACGGGCCAAGACGGA
This sequence comes from Anaerolineae bacterium, assembly GCA_034409055.1. Taxonomy (GTDB): domain Bacteria; phylum Chloroflexota; class Anaerolineae; order 4572-78; family J111; genus DAOUMU01. The sequence goes on along the minus strand of DAOUMU010000051.1, from coordinate 7,483 downwards.
TCGGCTTGATGGGGGCAAGTTACTGAGGATGCTGATCCGCTATGACAGGTGGCACGACGCAAAATGAGTTGTTAGAAGGCACTCTCCATTCAGCGCAAGAGACTTGGCCTAGAACTCGAAATCGGGCCACCGCAAGATGAGCACTGCAACCAGAATCGCTATGTTGAGAAGAAGGCCAATCCCCCCCTTATCATCCAGCTTCTGCATTTTTCCATCCCAGAAAAGAATAAAGATAACTACAGAAAATGCGGCCGAACTCACAATCACTGGAGACCACCAAGCCTGCCTTACGAGTATTCCTGTGCCGCCAGTCACGAAACCAATAGCAGCCAATACGCAAGAAATGCTTGCTAACAGTCTTGTTGCTCCATCTCCAAGAAGTTTTGAGAATGCCCAGGAGCCTTCAGGCCAAACCATCTTGGGTTGAAGCTCAAAGAGCCGCCAACTCTGTCCAAAGTACAACAAATGAACTAGGCCGTGCAGCACGATAAATGCACCGATTATGAATCTCAGCAAGAAATTCCTCCTTCCTCTTAGTAAGGGCTTCGAGCAAAGACTATCAGAGTATCTAACGCTTCGGCTTCACCCGCTGCTGAGCCAGCAAGACTACCCCCAATCACAGACATTATGGCGGGCGCTTGATCTTTGAAAAACCGGCCGGTAGGCAGTCGGGTGTAAGCCGTTGGTGGGCCGCACTCAATTTTTGAAAGATTCACAGTAGTCCTAACAGTCTCTTCTTAGCCGATTCGTATTCCTCGTCTGTAATCGCCTGTTTCTGGTGTAACTCCACCAATTTTCCTGGTTGGTCCGCCGTATTCGGTGTAGTTGATTTTTGTGAGTCTCGGCGTGGCCTTGCCTGACGGCGAGGGTGAACAGTCTATCCATCCGGCAAGCTAACAGGAGCAGCGGTTTGAGATGTCCCCTTGGAGTACACGAGAACCCAGAAGAGGGTGAAGGCCGAGAGCGCGGCCATAATGGCGCCAATGGTCGTTGTAATCCAAGCCTGCGGAGAGATATCCGCCGCCAACCGGGAAATCTCTGGGTTACTGGGGTCGTAATATACCTTCACTTCCCGGCCTTCTTGATAGTTGTCCGGGATGCGTGACCACCAGTGTTGCACAAACTCGCCCGTGTCTATCGAACTCACCTCAAAGGTTTGGTCATTGACTCGATAACGATATTCAATACAAGGGCCGCGGTGAACCACCCTATCGTTAACAGTGCGGGTACAAAACAACGAACGCGTGATTACGCCAGAGGCAGTCGGCCAGGTGCTTATTTGTCTTGACTGTTGTATGGCAAAGAGACCCACCCCCAGCACTATCAGCGACGCCAACAGAAAAAGCGCCGCGACAATATAGGGGCGGTCTATCAGCATCAACCCACCCCACACGGTCACAAACAGAAAGCCGAAAAAGACCCAGGCCACCGGAAAATTGGTAAAAAACAGGATAAGCATGCCAACAATCAAGCCAACGTAGAGGGCGATAAAGAGTTTAACGGTCATAGAATCACCTTGCCATCAATCTCCGACACGTCGAGATAACTGCGGCCCAACGAATTAAGATACTATGCAATGACTTGAAAGTCGGGGCCATCGCAGGTAAGTTCCTACAATAAAGAAGAAAGGAGCTTACTGTGAACTACAGTATACAGGATAGCCCATCTCAGGCCAAACTATACCTGGCTTTTGAGCTGGGCAACCAGGCGTGGAAGCCGGGTTTCAGCGTAGGACTTGGTCAGAGTTCTCGGAGACGAACGATTTGGGCTGGTGATAAAGTGGGGATTCATCGAAAAAAATTTATGGGACAAATGCCTCTTTCAGCAATAGGATCAAATTCGTGGTGGTCAGAGGTGACTAATTCTGCCCTAACTTTATTTGTTAGGGCCAATGCAAAACAATCAGCTAAAGATACTTTTTCAGTTACCTTATACATTTTATATTGGAAAGCTTCTGAATTTCAACCCAGTCTATTTGCATAAGGTGACCTCGGTCATTCCATACTCCCACTGGAAGCACATCACTAAAAATATATGGAACAGACGCTTTTAGCTCATCGTCAATATAAAACAAAACTGTGGAGGTTGTCCACACTACTTCAAATTCATGAAACTCATTCCACGTAACTGGTACTTGCTCTTTGAGTATAAAAGTTTGTGATGTTCGGCCATTTGGCATGTCTATTACCAGCAGGTAAGTTGCATTTTCACGTCCACCCGACGAGTCAAATCTACTGAAAGTATCAAAATAGAAACCAGCGGTTGGTGAAGGAAATTCCACGGGATTTACACCGAAGCCAAATTTTTGGTAATCTCCATTGAGCTTGATACGTGCTTTTGCTGAAACACCGGCGGAGGTAACAGAAAATTCTTGACGCGTATTTATCCGTTTATGCCCTCCCCCTGATAAGGACAGATTGCCTTGATTGATGGAAATTGTACCAACCTCATCCAAGACCAACCAGCCTTCTTCTAAATTTGTTGCCTCAAATTGTTCAGAAAAAAGAGATTTTGCAGTTTGCGAAAAGGCTTGTGTCATATGGATATCAGCCGTAGTTGTCCTACCTGCTACTACAGCAACCTGTACGCTTGTATTTGTGTAACCAGATTTTACTGAAGTCACTATGTAGTTACCGGGAGGTATTTCAAGAATAGAATAGGTTCCCTGTTCATCGGCAGTTACTGCGCTAGTGGGTGGTTCTGTAATGATACTTACAAGGGGTATAGGAGAGCCTTCCTCGTCTAATACATTTCCACTTATACTTCCCGTAATTGGTTCAGGGGTGGGTGTGTCAGTTGCAGTTGGAATAATTGTAGCACATGCAATTGACAGTGACATAAATAGGGTAATCATTCCTAAGCGTTTCATATCTATTTTTCGACATAGTCGTAAATTATGTGCTTAAGTTCCAGATAGAACACAGATGACGCTGATTGCACAGATTTTCGCTGATTTTTTATAATTTTATCTGCGCTAATCTGCGTTTATCTGCGGTATCAGCGTTCCATCATTCCAAGCACATAATTCGATACGATGTCTATTTTTCTTCCTACTACAAGTCTACCATAACATTTTATCATCATGAACAAAAAAAGGCTACAGTGGCGCGGCTTGCTCCGCTGTTGTGGCTTTTTTAGTTGTTTTAAGTATAATTAAAATTCCACAAATTTGAAGGGGATACGAAAACTATCCTTTGGGAGGTTGATATGGCTGAACGAGCTGCTGCGACCGAGGCCATAGCGGTTACCACTGCGGCCACCGGGGCCAGTGACAAATGGTTTCGGCGGTTGCTGTTTGTCCCCCCTCTTGGTTTCCTGGTACTTATGACCATCTTCCCCCTTTTGTATTCGTTAGGTGTTAGCCTTTTTAATTACATCATCGGCGGTAAGCCCCAATTTATTTGGTTTGGAAACTACGGGACGCTGTTTACCGATCCAAGTTTTTGGGAGGTGACCTGGATCACAGTTAAGATCACTTTCTTTGCGGTAACCATCGAGATGGTGCTGGGGGTGCTGCTGAGTTTTGCCTTGCACGAAAAGCTGCCCGGCATGGCCATCTTCCGGCTCATCATCTTTTTACCGATGATGCTGGCGCCCCTGGTGGTAGGGCTTTTCTGGCGTTTTCTCCTGGATCAGACCTACGGCCTGGTGGGCTATCTGATAACGGCGGTGGGATTCAAACCGATTCCGTGGCTCATCCAGCCGCAGTACGCCCTGGCCTCGGTGGTTATCGTGGATATCTGGCAGTGGACGCCCTTCGTGGTTTTACTGGCCTTGGCCGGACTGGGCACAGTGCCAACGGATTTGCTTGAAGCAGCCGAATTAGACCGGGCCTCGACGTGGATGAAGTTCAAGCACATCTACTGGCCGCATATGCGGTTTCCGTTGTTGTTGGCCTTGACCTTTCGCTCAATCGATACGCTCAAGTTATTCGACACGCCCTTTATTCTGACCGGCGGTGGTCCGGGTAATCTGACGACGACTCTTTCGTTGTTGGGCTATCGCTTTCACTTTCAATTCTTCCAGATTGGGACGGCAGCGGCTATCTCGTGGGTGGTGGTGATTATCATCAACATCGTGGCCAATATTCTTGTGCCGCAAATGCAAAAGGCTATGCCCGGTCGCCAAACCGAGGCGGCCGTGGATACGGGTTTGTAAGGCATGGGGATGCCTGGCCAGGTATGATGGGGGTGTCTGGCCAGGCATGGGGATGCCTGGCCAGGCATGATGGGGATGTCTGGCCAGGCATGGGGATGCCTGGCCCACGTAAGGAGGAGATGAAGATGACTCCAGAAATTCGAAAAAAATTGCAAAAGATTCTGTTGTTTGCCTTTGTTATTTTCATAACCCTGGTTTTCTTTTTACCCCTATTGTGGGTGTTACTGAGTTCAATTAAGACCAGGTTGGACCTGTTTGCCATACCGCCCAAGTGGATTTTCACGCCCACGCTGGAGAACTACGCCGGCATCCTACAATCGGATTTCAGACAGCAGTTTCTCAATAGCTTAATCATCGCCGTGATCTCGACCATTTTTTCGGTGACACTGGGGAGCCTGGCGGCCTATGGTTTCTCCCGCTACCCGCTGAAGAACAGCAACTTTATTCTGTTCTGGATATTGAGCTTGAGGATGTTACCGGTCATTGCCGTGGTGGTGCCCTTCTTCCTCCTCTTTCAAGCCCTGGGATTACTGGACACCCATCTGGCCTTGATTTTGGTCTATTCAATTTTCAACATTTCGTTTTCAATCTGGGTCCTCAAAGGTTTCTTTGACGAGATTCCTCGGGAGGTCGAAGAGGCAGCGATGCTGGAGGGCTATTCTCCCTTTGAAGTCTTTTTCCGGGTTAGCTTGCCTCTGGCCCGCTCAGGTTTGGCGGCCAGCGCGATGTTTTGCCTGATCCAATCCCTCAATGAATTTCTGGTAGCCTTAGCTCTGACCACGCGCGTGGCCGAAACGGCCCCGGTGGGACTGGCCAAACTACAAACTTTCCTGGGAACGGACTGGGGGCGTATTTCGGCTGCGGCGGCGTTATTTATGCTGCCGGTGATCATCTTTACCATCCTGATTCGTAATGAACTGATTCGTGGTATGAGTTTCGGTCAATTGAAGGGGTAAAAGGGGGCAAACATCGTGGCTCAATTGGTTCTGGAAAACCTGGATTTATGGTATAGCAAAACTGTCCATGCAGTGGACGACGTTTGCCTGACCATCGAAGATGGCGAACTGTGTGTGCTACTGGGGCCATCTGGGTGTGGCAAAACCTCAACGTTGCGCATGGTGGCCGGTTTTATTTCCCCGACCAGCGGGGCTATTTACCTGGATGGCCAACGCATCGATCATCTTTATCCAGGCGACCGCAATATTGCTATGGTCTTTCAAAGTTACGCTCTTTACCCCAACATGACCGTGGGCCAACAGTTGGCCTTTGCCCTGAAAAAAGCGGGCCTATCGGCCAGCGAGATCGATGAGCGGATTGACCAGACGGCTGAGTTTATGCAGATGCAGGATTATCTTGATCGATACCCGCAGGCATTGAGTTCCGGGCAACGGCAACGGGTGGCTGTTGGACGGGCCTTGATCCGGCGGACCAAACTGTTTTTGATGGACGAACCCCTGAGCCAGTTGGATGCTCGCTTACGGGTTGAAACGCGGGGCAATCTACGGCACTTGCAACAGGAGCTGGGCATTACCACCGTCTATGTGACCCACGATCAGATGGAAGCTCAAGGTCTGGCCGATAAAATCGTGGTGATGGATCGGGGACAGATTCAACAGGTTGGCTCTCCCACCCAGATTTATGAGGATCCGGCCAATTTATTTGTGGCCGGTTTTATCGGTACCCCTCCGATGAATTTCTTTGAGGGTGAGCTTGTCCAGGAAGAAGCTGGCCTCTATTTTTATCATTCACAGTTCAAATTGAAGTTGCAGCCGGAGATTCTTGATAAGCTGGGCCGCAGGTACGAGCCCGGCCAGGCAGTGGTCATTGGCCTGCGGCCGGAGTTTATTCGGCTAAAGGCCACCGAAGCAGCCAATGCCATAACGGCCGAGGTTTATGTACTGGAGCCTCAAAGCAACGAATACATTGTGGACCTGCACATCGATGGCCTCCTGCTTGTTAAAATGCGCCAGGATAAACGCGAGTTGGGATTTAAGCCGGAGGTTGGACAGAAAATCTGGATGATATTCAGGCAGGAAAGAATGCACATCTTTGACAAACAGACCGGATCGCGGCTGGCATAAGGGGGAGAGGAGCGGGTATTATGGCAAGTATCAAGTTGGCAGAGATTTATGTGCACTTTGGGCGGACCGAAGTCCTGAAAGGTATTAACTTTGAGATTGCCGATAAAGAATTGGGAGTTATCGTCGGTCCGTCAGGTTGTGGCAAAACCGTTGCTTTGAGAACCGTGGCCGGGCTGACCAGGCCAACCAGGGGGCACGTCTATTTTGACGGTAAGCTTTTTGATCATGTTGCCCCCCGTGATCGCAATGTAGCCATGGCCTTTCAAACCTACGCCCTCTACCCAAATATGACCGTTCAAGAGAACTGGGAATTCCCCTTGCGGGCAGCGGGACGCCCAGAGCAAGTGATCCGGGAGCGAGTCGAACAGGTGACAGAACTGCTCGATATGGGCCCCTTGCTGGATCGTTATCCGGGTGAACTATCTGGAGGACAACAACAGCGAGTAGCGCTTGGCCGGGCCTTAGTCCGGCGCCCCGAGGTGATGCTCTTAGACGAACCGATGGGCAACCTGGATGCCAAGCTCCGGGTAGAATTGAGAGCCAGTTTGAAAAAACTGCAAATGAAGCTGGGCATCACCACCGTGTATGTGACCCACGATCAGGTAGAGGCCCAAGCTTTCGGCGACAAAATCATTGTGATGGATGTGGGCACGGTGCAACAAGTGGGCACGCCCGAGGAGATCTACGAGGAACCGGCTAACCTGTTTGTGGCCGGCTTTATTGGTATTCCGCGCATGAATTTCTTCGACGGTAGGCTGAAACAAGAAAACGGCTCACTGAAGGTTGAGCATCCCTTGTTCAAAATGACGTTACCGGTCGAGAAGCGTCAACGGGTCACCGCAGGGGCCAAGGGCAATGAGGTGGTCCTGGGAGTCCGGCCTGAAGCCATTCGCATCAGTCAGGCCAATGAGGGCCAGTCGATCCCGGGCACCGTCTATGTTACTGAGCCGCAAAGTAATGAGATGATCATTGAGGTGGAGCTTGAGGGGGAGAAATTGGTCAGGGTACGGGCAAATCGGGATGCCCTGGGATTTGAACCGGCGATCAATCAGCCCGTCTTTGTGAACATCCATGCCGACACGATACACGTCTTCGACAAGCCCACCGGTCTGCGGATTAGCTAGTTTCTGTCTGGAAACCCCTATCTGGGTTAGGCTTGCGCCGCGCCATGTGGTATGGTTACAGCACAAAAACTGACACTTGTGGAGGTCAACATGCTGATATTGCGCTATCCGGCTGTGGAT
>DAOUMU010000050.1:0-5581 GCA_034409055.1 Anaerolineae bacterium | reverse complement strand
TCAAAAAGCCCAAAAAAGGCCAAAAAGTGCCTGTAGCGGTCTGAAATCCGGCCCAATTATTCAATTTTTAAGCTACTTTTTTCTACTCGGTCATTACCGAGCTATTTGACTTTGTCCAAAGTCCAATCCCTCATTCAACCGCTCGATCAGGCGGGGGCGAGAGACGAGTTCAGGGCGGGTGGGGGGAATGTAGAGTTTGGTGGTCAGGAGTGGCTTCTGTTGTGATACATTGTTTGAGAGTTTCACCATCGCAGGTGCTCCGGCTCTGGAACATTTCAACGAGGGTCTATGACCAAGTAGTATACTATAACCTCGCGTTAAAGACAACGAATAGGGTCGGGGGACCGGGGTTTTCCGATTTTAAACTTTCGGCTCGCAGCCGGGGTCCGTCCCAACATAAATCATATAGGGGCTATGCTCCTCAAAGCCTTTGTTGGGGCATTGTAGATGGTGGTGTACGAGGAAGTTTCTTCTTGATCGCTGAACTGGAAAGGCAGCTCTGCTTTTTCCGCGCAATGAGGGCATACATCGCGGGGTGGGAAGATTTTGGTGGCGCAGTCAGGACATACGTTGCCAACTAAACCGTATCGTTGCGCCTTCAGTCGCCAGTGGCGAGCAATTTGGGTGGTCATGGTATTCTCTCCTCAATATCATTGAGTTAGGCAGGAGTCCGGAATTATGGAATTATTGCTTCTTTCCTGCCTTGACAGGGTTATTGTTTTGTAGTTGTTACGTTCAACTCGAATTGCCGACGGTCCCGCCATGTATCACGCAGACCTTGACGGACGATGTGTTGGAGGGTAACAGAGACCCCCAACCAGGCCATTTTGAGCCAGGTATAGAAGCTGCGTCGTTCGCTGTAATCGGCGCGCAGCGTGTAACCGTCGCGTTCGATGGCATCCAACACGACTTCAAACCGAAAGCAATACCAGTAGCCCGCAATTTTACAGCGCAATACGTCCAGTTCGTCTAAATAGCGATTGCCCTCGCGGAAGTATTGCCGGGCCAGTTCCACCCGCTCTTGCACCCAGGCCCGGAAAGCAGGGTTGTCCACATCCTCCGGGTTGAGGCCGTGCGCTTCCAGGTATTCGCGGGGGATGTTGACGAACCCCTCGGGAACGTCCTCTACCATATCGCGGAGCATGTGCGTAATGTGAGCGGCTGTGGCGGCCAGATAACGGTTGTCGGTGTCCGGATAGGGATGGCCATTCCCAATGAAATACTGGATGTCGTCCGTGACGGCCTTTCCCAGACGGTCCGAGTACCAGGTCAACTCTTGCTGGCTGACGAGCTGCCCTTTGCGGCGAGCGTCGAACTCGAGGATGGCCAGAAAGTTGTAAATATAGGAGCGAAGCCCACTGTTCTCTGACCGGTCGTGGCTGATGAGATCGGCGATGATTTCCTCTTCCGGCGTCAAATCGTCCGGTCGTTCGTTTCTGTATAGCCGGTTAACCAACTCCTTTTGTCGCTTGACGAAAGCGATACACTCGCCATTAGATTGTGAGCCATCTATCACATCATCGGCCCAGCGGAAGTAGGCGTAAGCCCGGTAACAGTCATCCACCAGGTCCTTATCCACCAACAGGCGGGCGGTGTAATAGCTCTGTTTGCTGCCGGCCCGGGTGATAGACCGGGCCAGGGTTGCGGTAGTATTCATCATGGTAAACCCTCCATTTTGCTTTGATTATCACCAACGCCTGCCCTGCAAGTGCGAAGACTTGTGCAGCTCTGCTGCCCTGGGCAGCTTTTTTGCTGACCTGTGCAGCTTTACTGCCTCCCTGTGGGACCCGCAAGGAGAGCAAGCGTAAGCGTTTGATTTGCTTCATCCCTGCGACACGACAACTGCGGGGGCCATGACAGGGGCTAGCCGAGGAACGCCAGCGTCCTGTAAGATACGTTCGCTGGTGAGGCGAGCGGAAACGAGGACGGTGGCCACGCCGTTGCCGGGATGGGTACTGGATCCGACAAAGTACAGGTTGCGGTAACGGGCATGCCGGTTCTGCGGACGCAGGTAGCCCATTTGCATCAAGTTATGCCCCAGGCCCAGGGTAGCGCCTTTCGTCAGATTGTACCGGCTCTGCCAGTCGGGTGGGGTATAACTCACCTCGAACTTGATGTGTTCGGCCAGGTCGTCAGCACCGATCTCTGCCAGACGCTGTAGTACGATCTGTCGGACCCGTTTCTGAATGGCCGTCCAATCCTGGGGGGCGGCATCATCGATGTGGCCTACCGGAACGACCACCATCAGCGTGTCTTGTCCTTTGGGCGCCAGCGAAGGGTCTACCCGGGCTGGTGCATGCACGTAAAAGCTCGGCTCGTCGGGCAAAGTGAGATCTTTGAGGATACGGTCGAAGCTTTGGCGGTAGTTGTCGCCCAGGAAAAGGTTGTGTGGTTCGAGTTGGGGGTACTGCTTATCGGCGCCCCAGTAGAATGTTACTGTCGAGCAGGTATACTTTTTGCGCTCGAGACGCTTGATCATGCCATCATCGGGCAAGAGGTGGCGGTAAACGTAGGGCAAGTCGGCGTTAGCAACCACAATATCGGCCTCTATCTGCCGGCCGTCGGCCAGGGTGATGCCAGTGGCCTGCCGGCCGTCGACGTTGATCTGTTCCACGGGAGCGTTGTACATAAACCGGCCCCCACTTTTTTCGGCAATGCTCGTCAGTGCCTCGACGATGCGGCCCATGCCACCCAGCGGAAACCAGACGCCACCAACCAACTCGGCATATTGCAGTAATGAATATGTGGCTGGAGCCTCGTAAGGGCTCAGACTCAGATACATGTCTTGAAAGGTGAAAGCAGCTTTCAACCGGTGGTCATAAAAATAGTTTCCGATGTTATCGTAATGTTTGGCCAGCAGCTTGAGCCTGAACAGCAGGAACAGGTTCTTGAGGCTGCAAAACTCGAGCAGATTATGAAAGCTACGTTCCACCAGATGAGGCAGGGCGAGCTTGTAATGACGGTGTCCCTCGTAGAGATAACGCAGAAAGCCGCCAAAGCTACCCGGCTCGATGGCCTCCAATTGCACCTGCATCTCGTTCAGGTCGGAAGTCTGAGCCAGGGTGGAGCCGTCGGCAAAATGAATGTGGTAAGTGGGGTCTACGCGGCGCAGCTCCAGGTGGTCTTCCATACGCTCACCCAGGTCAGCGAAAGCTTGGGCGTAGATTTCGGGCATCAAAAACAAGGTCGGACCGGTGTCAAAGTGATGCCCGTCTCTGACCAGACGGTCGCAACGCCCGCCTGCTCGCTTACCTTTTTCTAGTACAGTGACCTGGTAACCGTGTCGGGCCAGGCGGGCCGCAGTGGCGATACCCCCCATACCGGCGCCAATTACCAGGGCGGTTGGTTTTTCCATTTTTGTGTTCCTTTCTCAGTTTTGTGGTGTGTAAGTGTTCATTTGCTCCTGCTGGACAACAGTCCAGCAGCCGTTTGACGGACAGTTGCCGTTCAATTCCCAAGTCGCGGACTGTTGTTTCACCTGAAGTAAAGAACGACGGGTGTCATAAAGCTAGCTGCGGAACGCCAGCGTCCTGTAGAATACGTTCGGTGGTGAGACGAGCGGAAATGAGTACGGAAGGCAAGCCGGTGCCGGGATGGGTGCTGGTTCCAACAAAGTAAAGGTTGCGGTAGCGAGCGTGCCGGTTCTTTGGACGCAGGTAGCCCACCTGCGAAAAGGTGTGGCTCAGGCCGTGGCTGGAGCCTTTCGTCAGATTGTACCGGCTCTGCCAGTCGCGGGGGGTGAAGCTCACCTCGAACTTGATGTGTTCGGCCAGGTCCTCAGCCCCGATCTCTGCCAGACGTTGCAGCACGAGCTGCCTGGCCCGCTTCCGGATAGCTTCCCAGTCTTGGGGGGCGGCGTCATCGATGTGGCCTACCGGTACGACCACCGTCAACGTGTCTTGCCCTTTGGGGGCCAGCGAAGAGTCGACACGTGTTGGGGCATGCACGTAGAAGCTCGGCTCGTCGGGCAAAGTTAGGTCTTGAAAGATGTGGTTGAGGCTTTGGCGAAAATCGCTGGCGATGAAAAGATTGTGTGACCCGAATTGAGGGTACTGCTTGTCAACACCCCAGCAGAACGTCACGGTCGAGCAGGTGTACTTTTTGCGCTCCAGCCGCTTGGCTGCCCCCTCGTCGGGCAAGAGGTGGCGATAAACGTAGGTCAAGTCGGCGTTAGCAACCACTGTATCGGCCTCTATCTGCCGACCATCGGCCAGGGTGACGCCGGTGGCCTGCCGGCCATTGGTGTTGATCTGTTCCACAGGGGCGTTGTACATAAACCGGACCCCATTTTTTTCGGCGATGCTCGTCAGCGCCTCGACAATTCGGTACATACCGCCCAGCGGAAACCAGACGCCACCGGCCAACTCGGCATATTGCAGCAACGAATACGTGGCTGGAGCCTCGTAGGGGCTAAGCCCCATGTACATATCTTGAAAGGTGAAGGCGGTCTTGAGCCGGTGGTCGCTAAAGTAATTGCCAACGTTATCGGAATGTTTGGCCAACGCTTTGAGCTTGAAAATCAGCATCAGGTTCTGGGGATTGAAATACTCGAGCAGGTGGTGAAAGTTGCGCCCCACGATACGAGAGAGAACGAGATGGTAATGTAGATGTCCCTCGTTGAGGTAGCGCAGATAGCCGCCAAAGCTACCCGGCTCAATGGCCTCCAATTGCGCCTGCATCGCGTTTAGATTGGACGTCAAGGTTACGGTAGAGCCATCGCTGAAGTGAATGTGGTAGGAGGGGTCGATGCGGCGCAGGTTCAGGTGATCTTCGATACGCTCGCCCAGGTCGGCGAAGGCTTGGGTAAAGATTTCGGGCATCAAGAACAGGGTCGGGCCGGTGTCAAAGTAATGTCCCTCTTTGATCAGGCAGTCGCAACGACCGCCCCCCCGCTCACACTTTTCTACGACGGTGACCCGGTAGCCACGCTGCGCCAGCCGGGCCGCGGTGGCGATACCGCCGATGCCGGCGCCAATCACCAGGGCGGTTGGGTTTTCCATTTTGTCCTCCTTGTCGAACCACTCTTTCTTTATAAATACGGAATTTTGGGGAAGAAGTTTCAACTCATTCCTTTACCTCTTGCACCTTTAGTGTCGGGTTTGATGATTTTGTTTTATGTATGCATAGGATACCGAAAAAAGGGGATTGGGTCATCAGCCGAAATCTATATTGAGGGTTTATTGTCAGGGTTTAGTTAAGAGCAAAGAAACATCCGCCGATGAAGCGGATGTGGATTGGATAGGATGGTTGAGAAGAGAAAGCCGGGGCTATAGTAAATTAAGCTCCCTGGCTCGCGCCACAGCCTGGGTACGGTTATGCACCTCTAGCTTGGCGTAGATACTGGCAGTATGCGCTTTGACGGTACCCAAAGCAACCACCAGGGTTTCGGCGATCTCCTGGTTTGTCAGGCCGGCAGCTATCAGGCGCAGCACTTCGAGTTCGCGATCGCTGAGAGGCTCAACCAAAGGCTGAGGGCTGACCCCCACAGGGGCAGGTGATGAAGGATGAATCTTTGTACCATTCAGTTCATCACTCATCATTCCTGATTCATCATTCTGGAAAACTGCTAAAAGCTTGCCTA
>DAOUMU010000049.1:0-26690 GCA_034409055.1 Anaerolineae bacterium | reverse complement strand
TGGTTGGGGCTGTATTGTCAACAATCTGGTCAAGATTGCTGAAGCCATACTCAAGCCGCGCCGCCGGAAACGACGCTCGGCGGTGGCAGTGGCTTGAACAGGGTTTCCTGACAGAAACTATCTAACGCATCACTCAGGCTGGACTAACTCGACAATCTGGACCAATCGACATCCGAGCACTTTGCACAGAAGTACTGCTCACTCTTTATCGAGAACCCGCCTTCGCTCAGCACAATGATAGTATTGCATTTAGCACAGCGCGTTGGCTCATACTCCGGCGGATTCTCCAACTTCTCGAAGTTGTATTCGTTGGTCCCATAGTACACGTACATCTCAGTTTCAAAGGCTTCCCTACATTCAGGACACATTTTCCAATCCCCAGAATGTTCCTCACCATAGTGATACCCACACAATGTATAGCGACGGTGGTTCCGATAGCAACTATTCCGCGCATAAGAAAACAATACATATTGATCTTCATCGTCACATATCCACTGTCCACAACAGGGTGTCTTGGTCAGGTTTTCGGTTTTGCCACACAAGCCACAACGAGGATGCTTTTGAGCAATGCGTCTGCGTCTCCTTCTTGGTCGTTTCGTCATCTTCTCTCTCCAATCTAACTTTTTCGTTGAGGTTTCAACACATCTCCTCGGCTGGCATTGAGCGCGCTAACGAGTTAAGGATTAGTGTGACCGTTCTTGCTAATTAGGTTGAGGCAAATCATCGCCAGGATGCTTTTTCTAAAAATTCGAAGGCATCCTCTCTGAGAGCCTTGGCTACAACTCGACCGACTGCGAATATGGTTTGTGTTAGAATCGGCAGTGACCAAAGAAGCTGAATCTTAACTGAAGGTAACTCGTGCGTGAGTAAATCGTCCAGTTGCTTTCTCTTGTCAGGATTATCGCTGTGAAAATACTGACCATTTATCCAGAGATCGAGCACATACTCCGGTGTGAGGTTCACACCGTTGGTTCGCATTTGAATTACGCCTTTTCCGTACTGATAACGCCAAACGGCCTTTAGTTCATCCAGTACCTCCCTCAACTCATCTTCTTCACTCTTTACGTGCCTTCGGCAAGTTTTGAGCACTCGGTCAATGTTCGCTGGCTCGTTGTTCAGGATGAATTTGCGGAAGGTCAGCAAGAACGAACGAAAACTTTCCTGGTCATCCTCTTCAAACTCGCATGTCAGATAACCTGATTCTTGATCACAGTGAACGTGAAATCGAAACTCAAACAGACCGTCGAGTACAAACGGTCTTGCGTTGAGTTCATCAACGCAAGACAGAAATATGTCCAGTCTTTCACGAGGAGACAGATTACTGTGTCTCTTCCGTCTGACCATCTTTCAAATCCTCTTCGCTATGCACGAAACGACTGACTAACGATTCTGCTAACCAGCGACCCGACGAGATACACAAAAAAAGTGATACCCAACTGTGGACACCACTTCAATAGGGCATGTTACCCCAATTATACGTGACTTCTTGGCCTCCAGCAACCTCAAAGCCAACACCCCTTCAAACAAATATCTGGTACGAGCCGTGTGGTTCAGTTGGTTGTTATATGAACCCTCTTGTTTCCCAGGACTTGTAAAAAATCAAGTTGTGAATTTCTACACTTCATGTAGAACCAAAACTCACAAGTTATTTCTTTACAGTTCCTTAGCTTGACTTTTACATAAAAAAGAAATTATGGCTTTCGATGTCCATCTCTTAATTTGTTTTTCAGTTTTCCTCCATCGGTTCCTCAAATTGTGCCATCAGTTCCTTAAACTCTGCCGTCTCCCAAATGGAATCAAACTCGGTATCGGTACGGGCTTCGTTCACTAAGGTTCTGTCTCGTTTAAAGGCTCGGTGTAACCAGGTACACGCCTCAGCTACCTGATGTAGTTCTGAATAGCCAGCGGCAATAATGTACGCTGGGCGACCTTCTTTCGAGGATATTACCTCAATTTGAGCAAAATCGGCCTGGGCATTTGTAGTATCTTTCATCGCTAGATACACACGGCCACGCCAGGCATAGATGTAGGCATCCTTTACAAGTTCAATGGCTTTATCCAAGTCAGCCAACGCAGCCGTGTAGTTTCCCATCCTCAAATGGGCTCGCCCACGTCCAAGGTAATTGTAACTGTTCTCTGGCAGGAGTTCAATGGCTTTGGAATAGTCAGCCAACGCAGCCCGATAATTCTTCATTCTCGCGTATGTATGCCCACGCAGTTGATAGTTCATACCATCTTCCGGCTGTAGTTCAATGGCTTTAGAGCAGTCGGCTAGTGCAGTGGGGTAATCCTTTGCTGCTAGATGAACGCGTCCACGCCATTGATACTTCCAAAAAGAATACTCGGGTAGTCGCTCAATGGCTTTATCCAAGTCAGCCAACGCAGCCGTGTAGTTCTCCATCCTTAAATGGGCACGTCCACGTCCAAGGTAATTGTAACCATTCTCTGGTTGAAGTTCAACGGCTTTGGAATAGTCGGCCAACGCAGCCCGATAATTCTTCATATGCATGTATGTATGCCCGCGCTGTTGATAGTTCATACCATCCTCTGGTTGTAGTTCAATGGCTTGGGAGCAGTCGGCTAGTGCAGCGGAGTAATCCTTTGTTTCTAAATGGATGCGTCCACGCCATTGATACTTCCAGGAAGAATATTCTGGTAGTAGCTCAATAAATTTATCCAAGTCAGCCAGTGCAGCCGGGTAGTTCTTCATCCACATATGGACACGTCCACGTCCAAGGTAATTGAAACCATTCTCCGGTTGGAGTTCAATGGCTTTGGAATAGTCAGCCAACGCAGCCCGATAATTCTTCATTCTCGCGTATGTATGCCCACGCAGTTGATAGTTCATACCATCTTCCGGCTGTAGTTCAATAGCTTTGGTGAAATCGGTAATTGCGGCCAGAAAATCTCCTGTTTTCAAACGATGGATACGACCACGAAGCACATAAGCTTGGCCCCGGGACTGCTTTTCCAGGTCATTGAGGTCACATAGGAAAGTTGCAGCCGAAAGAGTTTCGTCAATCTCCTCAACAGGTATATCATCATCCAGAAATGAAATTATCTGTTTCAAACGGCTTGCCCAAGTACTCAAAATGGATTCCCCAGTTTCATCTGATACTTGAGCCAGTATCTGAACATAGCTTCGTAGAGTTGACGGATCCTTATGCTCAATGTCAGTCAGAAACCCAATCAAAATTTCATTAAACTGCGAAAAAGGGTTATGTGAGAGAAGATGGTATAAGCGTTCAACCTCAAACTTGCGCCAGGTTTCATTACTTCGATGGTCGTTAGCTAAATCCGATTTGCTCAGGGCATCAACCTTAGCTTGATAGTATACTACCAGCTTGCTATGGATTTCTGTACAATGCTGGGTTGAACGCAGACGGAAGTAACGCAGCATCAAAGAACGAACAACGTCGTGATAGAACCATCCTTCTGTACCAGAACGTACAAAGTGAGCTTGACTGAGCCATTCGAAAGCTGAACCGGCAGCTTCTTCGGAACCAAGCGTTATCGCCAAGGTGTCTTGATTGAAAAAACGAGGCACACTACCTGTAAGGGCAGCCTTTCTTTGTTCGGAGGAGGTTTCCTGCAAGAAACGCTCGACAGCATCACCCGACACTTCAACCGCCACATCACCTGGTGCAGAAACAAGCAAAGCAAGTAGCACTGGCAAACAATCTGAGAGTTTTAGCAATTGTACAATTTGTTTTTCATCAGTGATACCAGAACGTTCGAGATATTCGCGCGCTTCAGCCTCCGTAAATTCGTGGAGTTGGATTTGCTTAATAGCTCTTTTGAAACAAGTCCAAGTTTGACCAAGTGGGTAGCGCCCGGCAATAACAAATAAAACGTGGCTGCTGAATTTGCCAAATTTCCCTAGTAGCAAATCTCGTAGCCAGGTATCCAAGTAAACCGCTGTTTTTTCATATGTGTCAAAGAAGAAAACAATGCGACGATCTTGGGCATATTTATTCAGGTCAGTCAAGAAATGGCGAGTGAGTTCCTGATCGGTTTCCAGCAGTAGGACTCGTTCATCTTTGTTGGTGAATTTCTGAGCAACGTAGGTAGCCATAGCACTGACCTGATCGGCAACCAAGGTTTCAGCCTCTGGAGTGAGTAACACATCAGCCGCCTCTCCAGCCATTGGGACTCGACGTAAACTACGCATACTAATGCGGGCCGCACTACGGAGAGCAAAGTCAAGTACACCTTTGGGTGCTTTAGGATCAGCTTCAATTTGCTCTTTTAGTTCGCGATATTTGCGATAACGTTCGTTGAAGTTTTTGCAGACATAGCCAACCTCATCAAACTGGTAGGCAAAATGGGCAAGCGTCGTCGGAATGGTCGTCTGATCCTCATTGACCAACGCGGTTAATACCTCGTGGTCATTTGCAATATGGCGCAATTGTTCGAGGAGTGTAGTTTTACCCACTCCCCCCTGCCCGCAAATAGCTAAAATCAGGAATGGAGGACGAGTAGCATTTAAAGCTTTTTCGAAAAGTGATAGTTGCTCACTCCGTCCAACAAAAATTTCTTCAGAAAAGTCAGCCAAGAGGTCTTGGAAGGAGGGTATGGAAGACATATAAACATTCCTCTATGTCGATTAATTGGTGAGGTAGTATGTGATTGAAAGCATGACATTGGAAAATGGGGAAAGCAAAAGCTCGCGATTTTACAATCTGCTACACGAGTCGAGTCAAGCTAACGAATTTTTCTTGTAACGAAGCGACCTAACTAATTTTTCGTATCCCCTCTCACCGGTCTATTTGACCGGCGTCAACCAACCGTGCCGGTCTGGGACCTCGCCGGTAATGATGGCGAAGAACTCGCTCTGGACCTCTTCGGTAATCGGCCCCCGCGAACCGCTACCGATTTCGATGCCGTCCACGCTTTTGACGGGGGTAATTTCGGCCGCCGTGCCCGTAAAGAAAATCTCGTCGGCAATGTAAAGCATTTCTCGAGGTATTTGTTGCTCAATGACGGGGTAACCTTTTTCTTCGGCCAGGGTAATGGCAAAACCACGGGTAATACCGGTCAGGATGGAGTTACCCAGGGGCGGGGTGAAGATTTTGCGATCCGTAATGACAAAGATGTTCTCCCCACTGCCTTCACTGACGTAGCCCTGGACGTCTAACACAATGCCCTCGATGTAACCGTGGCGCTTGGCTTCCATGACCACCATTTGGGAGTTGATATAGTTGCCCCCAACCTTGGCCATGGCCGGATGGGTGTCCGGGGCCATCCGTCGCCAACTACTGACGGCCACGTCAACGCCTTTCTCCAGAGCATCAGCCCCCAAATAAGCGCCCCACTCCCAGGTGGCAATAATGACCTCGACCGGACATTGGCTTGGATCAACGCCCAGTGTTTCGTAACCTCGGAAAACCAGGGGCCGAATGTAGCAAGCGTTGTGCCTGTTACGCCCAATCGTATCCAAAATCGCCTGGCTGATTTCCGTCTGGCTGAAGGGTACGGGCATATTGATGATTTTGCAGCTATTAAAGAGTCGTTTGACGTGGGGTTCCAGGCCCAGGACGGCCGGGCCTGAGGGCGTTTGATAAGCCCGAATTCCCTCAAAAACACTGGTACCATAATGTAGCACGTGGGACAAAACGTGGACTTTGGCCTCGTCCCACGGCACAAATTGTCCGTTGAACCAGATGAATTCCGATTTTGGTATGGCCATTGAGCAACTCCTCCGTTAGGTAGTTGGGTAGTTGGTTGAATTTGTTCATTTTACTGAGCGGAGGGGAAAATGGCAAACCTATAGGGTGGGTGTGGCGAAAATACCCTACCAGGCACAGGTGAGCGAATAGGGTGTCAAGGCTACTTGGCCAATAAAAAGCAAAAACCCCCCGCTTCGGCCATAAAAAGCGAAGGGTTACTTCATTTAATAACAAACAATGAGTAATTAACAATTGTTTATTGCTAATTGTTAATTACTCATTGGCCCTGGTGGAGCTGAGGGGATTCGAACCCCTGACCTCTTGAATGCCATTCAAGCGCTCTCCCAACTGAGCTACAGCCCCGTATTCAATTAACAATGATTAATGAGTAATTATCAATTGTTCATTACTAATTTTAATTACTCATTGACCTTGGTGGAGCTGAGGGGATTCGAACCCCTGACCTCGACAGTGCGATTGTCGCGCTCTCCCAACTGAGCTACAGCCCCCCACCAACTGTTAGTCTAGTATACTCAACCCCAAGAATTTGTCAAACGGCAATTAAAGGTTATATCTATCCCGGATTTTGGGCAAGCATTCTGAGTCCGATGCTCCGGAACGAATGATACTAACCTTAAATATCTTACCGGTCTCTGGCGCGCTATGCTGCCATTGAGTCGCTGTCTACGTGCCGGCCAGCACATCCTGGACTGGCCACTGGATATAAGTCCCAACGGGTTGGTCCGCCTGGTTACTCCCACCATCGTCGCCAGGGAGGGTAGAGGGGACAGGCGCACTTCGACTGGGTAGGGTTGGCCCGGCCTGCACCGCTGGCTCCGTCAGCGAAGCCAACAACAGGAGACCGACGAGAGTCAGGATGAAAGTGAAACAGAGTATGAGTCGATATTTTTTGTGGCTCATTTTTGATAAAATCTCCTTGTTTCTTAAGACCATCATATCACACGTATGTAACAGTCGTGTAACAAAAGGACCTGCAGATATAACAATCATGTAACAGTTTTTTGGTATGGTTCAGAATCAGTAGAAGTGTTGATCTAACTTGAACCAGGCCGAAACTTGCCATAAAAAAAGCACGCACCGATAAAGGGCGTGCCTCTAACTAATCTCCAATTTGGAGCAAAAACAAACGATTCTTACGCTTCTCGCTCAGGCAAAACGAGGATATAGCCCAGACCAGGCCGGGTTTGAATATACTGGGGATGTTTGGGATCAGGCTCCAGCTTCTGACGCAGGCGATAGATGGCTTGCCGTAAGATGCGCTCCTCCCCCTCGTATCCAGTGCCCCAGCCCACCTCCAACAGACGTTCTAAGTCTACCACCCGTCCGGCCTGTTTGACTAACTCACTCAACAGGCGGTACTCAATAGGGGTTAAATGCACTGCCTGATCACCTCTACAAACACGTTGCTGGCTCAGGTCAATTCGCAAGTCGCCGGCCTGGAAGATAGGCTCAACCTTCGGCTGTCCCCCTAGCTCGACCCGCCGCAAGGCAGCCCGGACCCTGGCCAGAAGCTCCTCAATACTGAACGGTTTGGTCACGTAATCATCTGCCCCCACATCCAGTCCCTTTATTTTATCGGCTTCCTCCGCCATTGCCGTCAGCATAATGATTGGCGCCGCTGAGAACTGGCGAATACGCCGGCAGGCTTCGTAACCGTCCAGGCCAGGCATCCTGATGTCCAGGATAATCAGGTCTGGCTTCCCACTGGCGGCCTGTTCGATGGCCGTTTCCCCGTCCCAGGCGGTGAGTACCTCGTAGCCTCTAGCCTTGAGATTGAGTTGGATAATAGAGACATAGTTGGGCTCATCGTCTGCCACCAGAATGCGATACTTACCCTTGGTCATACGTTGTCTCCATGAAACGTGTTGCGTGTTGCGTGTTGCTACCTATCCCCTGCTCCCCTGTCACCTGCCACCTGCTACCTGCTACCCTGCCACCTGCTACCTGCTACTCTGCTACTCTGCCACCCTGCTGTCCCCGACAGGCAAACTGAAATAAAAAGTACTACCCTCACCGAGACTGCTCTCAACCCACATACATCCCCCGTGAGCCTCCACGATCCCGCGGCTGATGGCCAATCCCAGGCCGGCTCCACTCACATCCCGGGCAATCTCATTCTCAACCCGGTAAAATCGCTCAAAAACCTTTTTCAGGTCGGTTGAGGGGATACCGATTCCTTGATCGCTCACTGTAATCAGCAGTTGATGCTTATCTCTCTGTCCCTTGATGGTGATGGTTCCCCCTTCAGGTGAGTATTTGACAGCATTGTGCAAGAGATTACGTAGGACTTGTTCAATACGTTTGGCATCAATGTCTGCCACTAATGGTTGAGCGGGGAAGTCGTAGACAACCCGCATCGCCGGCTGGTCTATTGTCTGAACCTGCATCACCTCTATAACTTTTCTGATTAATTGACCGATGTCTGTCGGAGATCGGTCCAGGTTTAACCCTCCCTGTTCCATACGAGATAAGTCCAGCAAGTTATTAACAATATGCTCCAACCGGTCCGTCTCTTCATCGATCCCTTGCAATAAGATACGTTGAGTTTGTTGGTCAAATTCGACGTCTTCGGCCAGTAAGGTGGCGCTGGCTGCTTTAATCAGCCCCAGAGGAGTTCTCAATTCGTGGGAAACATTCCCAATCAATTCTGACCGCAAGTGGTCTAACTCCTGCATAACCTTGAGCTCGGCTGCTTCTCTGGCCAATCGATCGTTCTCAATGGCCACGCCAATCTGGCGGCCAATGGCCTTGAGAAGCTGTACCTGCGACAAATTTAGCTCGCACGAGTCACGGCCACGGCTGAAGAGACTGAGGTGACCCAAGACGGTTTCTTTGCACTTGAGGGGTACATCGACCAGGGGCTGCCAACCGGTCCGCCTGACAGCCTCCTCAAGAACCCCGGCTTTTCTAAAAAGGACGGTTTTCTGAGGGCTGGGGGTGTCTTCGTTCACCTCAATTATTTTCATGGCCTCGATTGTTTCTTGAGAGAAGCAGCGCTGAGCGACCAGACATAATTCTCCCGTTTCTTCGTCCAACAGTTGTATATAGCCAGCAGCCGGCCCGACCACTTTCAAGACCAGGTCCAGAGTCATGGTCAGAATGTGCCCCAGGTCACGAGATTGGTTGATCATGGTCGTAATAGCGTTGAGGGTCATTAGTTCTTCATTACGCTGCTTCAATTCCTCTTCCGCTCGTTTGCGCTCGGTGATGTCACTGACGACGCCATAAACGATTTTTGAGCGGCCCTGGTCTTCGACCCGGCTGCTATCCCGCACCCAAATCGTCCGGCCATCGGCCCGGATCAGGCGATATTCTATCTCGTCCCCCTGGCCGATTTTTAATTGTGAAGCGTGGACTGCAGCCATAGCCCGGTCGTCAGGATGAATCAGGACAGTCGGCCAGAAATGCCAGTCGGCCATAAATTTTTCCGAGGGATAGCCGGTTAAGGCTTTGACGTTCGGGGATATGTACAGGTTAATATGTGTCCCATCTTCAGTCACCTCGGTCATATAAATATGGTCGCTGATGGAGGTAATAGCCCGCCGGAAACGTTCTTCGCTCTCCCGCAGCGATTGTTGGTGCTGCTCTTTTTCGACTTCAGCCCGTCTGCGCTCGGCGATTTCGACCTGTAATTCGCGGGTGCGAGCCTCCACGCGTTGCTCGAGTTTTTCATTTAACTGCCGCAGGGCCTCCTCGGCCTGCATCCGTTGAATGGCCGTTCCCAGGATATTGGCTGCTGTTTTGAGAGCATCGATCTCTGCTGCCGACCAGGCTCTTTCAGCCAGGCAATCGTCAAAGCCGATGAAGCCCCACCACTGCTGCTTGACAAAGACGGGCACAATCAGAATTGACAGAATATTCTGAGAGGCCAGGATGGCCTGTTCAGTCTCTGGAAAGTCATGCACGTGCCCCTGGATCAGTTGTCCTCGACTTAAGGTGTCGGCCCAGCGTCCAAAGCCGGTGGCCTGGTAGTCTAAATTTTGCAGGCGTGGATTGTCTAACTGAGAAATGATGCCCGGCGCAGTCCATTCGGCTCGCCGGCTCACCTGGTGGGGACCGTTTCCCTCTTGGCCGATGTGATTCTCAAAAAGATAAACCCGGCTGACATCTGTCGCCCGGCCCAGGCTTTCCAGCACTTCCTGAAGGCTTTCCGGCCATAAGGCCATTTGTAGAAATCGCTCAGCGGCAAAGCTGATGGCTTCGAGAATAACCTCCCGGTCAGCCAGTCCTCGAGTTCTCCAACCCTCCAACCTCCCCCTCCTTCAAATGCTATCCGCCAATCTGACTCATCGTTCGTGCTTCAGGGTGGACACCGTGTTTGAGTTCGTGGCCTACGGGCTTGGCTCGGATGGCCCGTTTAAAGAGAGCCACTAAATCCTGGTGCGTACTACCGTTGCGCAGGGTATCTCTAAAGTTGATTTCTTGATCAGATAGGAGGCACATTCGCAGACGGCCATCGGCGGTCAGACGCATACGGTTGCAATCATCGCAGTAGGGATTGCTAACCGGGCTGATAAACCCAAGCGTGCCGGCCGAGCCAGCCAGGTGGTAGAGACGGGCTTCGCCGTCCAGTTGCCCCCCATTCACGACAAAGAGGGGGCCAATTGCTTCCTCGATCCAGCCTTTGACCTCGTCACTGGAAACGTAGTGATCGAGAGCAGTTTCGGTTGGACCGGCGAAGGGCATAAGTTCAATAAAGCGAATTTGCCACGGCTTTTCCAGGGTTAGCCGGGCCAACTCGACGGCGGCAGCGTCGTTGTAGCCCCGGGTAATCACCGCATTGAGCTTAATGGGCTTGAGCCCTGCTTTTTCAGCAGCCTCAATCCCGGCCCAGGCTTTCTCAAAGTTACCCAGCCGCATAATTTTGGCAATTGTTTTCTTGTTGAGCGAGTCGATATGAATATTGACCCGCCTTAGACCGGCCTCAGCCAGTTCTTGAGCGATGTGGGGCAGACGGTAACCGTTGGTCGTCATGACCAGTTGGTCAACGCCGTCGATGTTGGCCAGCCGCCGCACGATTTCGACAATATCTTGGTGCAGGGTTGGTTCACCACCGGTTAGCCGGACTTTATGGAACCCAACCTCGACGGCGGCACTTACAACTCGTTCCAACTCCTCAACCGTCAGGAGTTCCTCATTCGGTACAAAGGTCAGGCCGGACATCGGCATGCAATATACGCAACGCAAGTTGCAGCGGTCTGTCAGCGAGATACGTAGATAATTTATTTCTCGACCATAACTGTCTTTC
The DNA here is from genome assembly GCA_034409055.1 of Anaerolineae bacterium. GTDB lineage: Bacteria > Chloroflexota > Anaerolineae > 4572-78 > J111 > DAOUMU01. Next base: position 15,752 of record DAOUMU010000049.1, on the reverse strand, counting down.
ATGTAAATGATCTCCTCTGTAAATAGACCTTGTAGGACAAACTCAAGTTTGCCCTACGGTACGGATATTTTCATCATTGGTGGTGTGTCAACACTCGTGATAACTCCTTGAATTTAACATTGGCCAGAAGAAAAGTTGAGCTGAGTATTATACAAAGAGGCAAAGGGGCGAGGATAAAGTGAAGTTTCAGCATCTTTTTTGGCCTCATTGCAACTTCACGCTTCGCTTCCTCGCGTAGCGATATGTCAAAAATACATAACCCTATTCAATAAAAAACCGGCTTGCCACCGGCGTTTTCTTTAAGTGTGGCTTTTTAGCATTGACTCTTCATTTAGGCCGGATCCGTAATTAACTCAACCGGTTTTGAAACTTGATACGTACAGTGGTCGCTGCCGGCGATCAGGCAGGCGATCCGGGTCGGCGTGGTATTGAGCATCGTACTGATCACTGCCTCATCCAGCAGGCAAACTTCAGGGTGATATTTGACCACCTGGCGATAAGGGCAGGAATGGGCATGGATCAAGTAATTGTCGTCTGCCACTTCCCAACAGACGGCAAAGCCTTTTTCGGTTAAGAAATCGATCACCTCGTTCAATCGCTCTTCAAAAGGTTGGTTTTCTTTGGCCGGCGGTGCCTCGCTGGTCAGGCGATTGGCAATGTTATTGAATATTTCCTCAATGTCCTCCCGATCCAGTCGTAAGCTTAACTCGTCCAGCAGGTAATTCGTTAGACCGTGATAGTCTTCGGGAAAGAAATCATCGGCCGCTTCGGTCAGCTTATAGACCTGTTGGGGCCGGCCCGGCCCGGCCTGCCGACGAATAGCGGAGGTCAGAACCAAATTGTCAGCTTGCAGCACGTTAATATGATACCGGACCGCCATGGCGGTTAAACCAACTGCTGTAGCCAACTCATCAATGGTAGCTTGCCCCTTTTCCTTTAAGAACTCGATGATTCGCTGGCGAGTTTCATGCATAGCCATGTTTTAACCACTGTTACCGCAGAATCGCATTTTAGCACAAGGACAACATAAAATCAATTCTATTATAATAAATATTATAATTATTATCAAAAATAAATTGACAAAAAATAGGCCGCTGTGGTATAGTACACCGGTTAAAAAAGGGACGGATGTCCCCCTGACAGGTTGATTTTAGAAAATTAACGTCCGGCGTATCAAATTTGATGCGCCCTTTTTAAGGAGGATAAATATTGAAATGACTGTTCAAGCCCTCCCTCAACATGAAAATGACACAGAAATTCCAGAAGAGTTAAAGCAGAACATATTTCTTAGTAAATTGGATGATCTTTATAACTGGGGTCGGGCTTACTCGCTTTGGCCGTTGACGATGGGGTTGGCTTGCTGCGCGATCGAGATGATCGCCACCGGAACTGCCCGTTATGACCAGGATCGATTTGGCGCGGCGCTTTTTCGGGCTACACCGCGCCAGGCCGATATGATGATTGTGTCTGGTACGGTCACCAAAAAGATGGCACCCCAGGTTATTCGTATCTACAATCAGATGGCAGAGCCAAAGTATGTCATCAGTATGGGCGCTTGTGCCACGGGGGGGGGACCCTTTAAGGAAGGGTACAATGTCATCTCCGGTATCGACAAGTATATACCGGTTGACGTGTATGTACCCGGCTGTCCTCCCACCCCCCAGGCGTTACTACACGGTATTATGAAACTCCAGGAGAAGATCAAGGGTCAATCCCTCAAAACGGTGCCCTGGTATCGCCGCGAGGAGAAAATGGAAGGAATCCCGGTGCCCATCCTGGGACCGGACATTATTGACCCGCGTCAATTGCCCCAGATTAAGGAAACGTTGCAAAAAGTACGTGAACAGGACCAGGAGCAGGCCGTTGATGAAGGCCCGAAGCCACGCCCCAAACGGGTGGTCAAGCCGCCCCAGGTGCCCACCTGGGACATCACCCCCACCGATGAGATGGCTGCTCTGGCCGCTTCTCTCAATCAGGCCCTGCAAGCAGACCAGGCCGTAACAGCAGAAAAGGATACCCTGGTCGTGGCCCGGGAGCATCTGCTTGCTTTTGGCCGCTACGTTCGGGATGAGTTGGGCTATGAGTTACTCAGCAACGTGACCGGGGTTGATTACCTGGGCCGTGAGGGGGACCGTTTTGAAGTAGTTTATCACGTTTATAGTATTAGCCAACCGGAAAAGCCCGGCCTGGTTTTCAAGGCACGCGCGCCCGAGGACACCCCGGAAATTCCCTCATTGTACAGCCTGTGGAAGACTTGCTACTTGCAGGAGCGAGAGATTTACGACCTGTACGGCGTCAACTTTACCGGCCATCCCAATATGAAGCGCATTTTGCTGTGGGACGATTTTTACGGCCACCCGATGCGCAAGGATTATGAGGAGGCCTACTACGAGGAACCGGTCAAGCCATTCACCAGCCGCTGGCCAGGCGGGCACCATGAACGATCTGAAACGCACAACCCCTTCAACAAAAATGTCGTCTATCCTGAAGACTGGGATGTTGACCAATGGCGGCCGGATGAGTTTGAAGACTACCTGGAACATGTTTTTGAAGCCCGCGATGTCCATGAGGACACAGATTTCGAGACAGACCGTATTATCCTCAACCTGGGGCCGCACCATCCCAGTACCCACGGTGTGTTTCGTATGGTTGTCACCTTAGAGGGGGAAACCATTGTCGATTTGGAACCGGTTTTGGGCTACCTGCACCGCAACCATGAGAAGATTGGCGAGCGTAACGGCTGGCTGATGAATATGCCTTTCACCGACCGCCTGGATTATTTAAACTCGATGCAGAATAATCTGGGCTATGCCCTTACCGTCGAGAAACTGGCCGGTATTGAGGTGCCGGAGCGAGCCGAATATATTCGCGTGATCATGTCGGAGTTGACCCGCGTTTTCAGCCACATGTCGTTGGTAGGTTTCTTGACGAATGACCTGGGGTGTATGTTTACGCCCCTATTCTATGCCTTTGAGACTCGAGAGCGGGTGCTGGATCTGTTTGAGGAAGCCAGTGGCTCCCGCATGATGTGCAACTACATGCGCTTTGGCGGCGTGGCCTACGACGTGAGCGAAGATTGGCTGGACCGGGCCAGGCAGGTAACCGGAACCCTGGCTCGAGACCTGGATGAATTGGAGACGTTGGTCACCGGAAACGAGATTGTATTGTCTCGGACCAAAGGGGTGGGCTACCTCTCGGCGAAAGAATTGATCAGTCACGGTGTGACCGGTCCGCAATTGCGTGCCGCCGGGGTTAAATATGACGTTCGGCGGGCTGAACCCTACAGTATTTACGACCGCTTTGATTTTGACATCCCCACTCAGACCGATAGTGATGTCTTCAGTCGTTACTACCAGCGTGTTCTGGAAGCGCGCGAGAGTTTGAAAATATTGGACCAGGCGTTGGAGGGGATCAAGGATACCAACCCCGGCGATATTATGGGCGGTAAAGCCTCTTATACCATTCGTGTGCCGGCCGGCGAGGCTTATGGCCGTATTGAGCATTCCAAGGGAGAGCTGGGGTACTACGTGGTCAGTAATGGCTCCGGCAACCCGTGGCGTTACCGGGTTCGCGCTCCTTCCTTTATCAACCTGAATGCGCTGGCCGATATGTGTAAAGGAGGCAAAGTGGCCGATACGATTGTCACTCTGGGCGCAATTGATATTGTATTAGGAGAGGTGGACCGCTAATGTTTGGACTAGGTGTTGTCAAAGGATTAAGTCTGACCCTAAAACACTTCATTGAGACCTTTGTCGATGACTTGAAATATTTTCCTAAAAGTGTTGTCAACGAGGAGGCTTTTGCCAAGCGGCAAGGACCGACCGGGCGGGGCTTATTTACGGTCGAATACCCTGAGATGAAATTAAGGCCCCCGGAAAATTTTCGCTTTCTACCCTTCCTGGTGACCGATTACGAGGTGCCTAAAGACAGCCCTGATTTTGATAAAGAACAGTGGCTGAAGTTGAATCGGTGTACCAGTTGCGGTATCTGCTCCAAGGTCTGTCCGCCCCAATGTATCTGGATCGTACGGACCAATGATCCCAAAACGGGCAAACCCATTCCCCAACCGGCTGAATTTTATATTGATACCGATATCTGCATGAATTGTGGCTATTGCGCCGAATTTTGCCCCTTCGACGCCATCAAAATGGACCACGATTACGAACTGGCCGATTATGAACGGGCAGCCGGTCACATTCACGACCTGGAACGGCTGCTGAAGCCGGCCAGTTACTACGCCTCCATCCGTCCCACCTGGCATGCTCAAGAAGAGGCGGCCCGGCAAGCCGCCGAAGAAGAGAAGAAACGTAAGGAAGAAGAGAAAAAACGCAAGGTGGCCGAGCGGGCTGCGGCCAAAGCAGTTGCCGCCAAGCCTGCTGCGGGTGGGGGTGACCAACCAAAACCGGCCGCCAAACCCAAACGGTCACCGGAAGAAATCAAGGCCCAGCGTGAAGCCATACTGGCCAAGAAAAAAGCTCGCGAAGCCCAAAAACAAAAAGAGGACGAACAGAAAAGTTCGTCCGAATAAGTTTTATTTTAAGGTTTGTCTCCTTGACAAACCTTAAATAATCTGCTAATATATAGACGTATTTATAATTATCTATATGTAGGTTGTTCTGTGCCAAAATTTGACGTTGTTGCCTTTTGCAAGGCCCTGGGTGACGAAACACGGCAGCGTATTTTAGAAATACTGCAAACCGAAGGTGAAAAATGTGTCAGCGATTTGGTTGACTTCTTCAATGTCTCCCAGCCGACCATTTCTCATCACCTCCATTTTCTCAAACAGGCGAACCTGGTTAATAGCCGCCGGGATGGCAAGCAAATTTATTACAGCGTCAATCAAGACAACATTACCGAATGTTGTGGGATGCTTTTTACCAAGCTTATCCCCACCGAGATTAAACTGATTGAGTTGAGGGAAACAAATGATGATTAAGCAACGAGGGCAGAAGGAGAATAAATAATGACCGAGAAGACAAAAAATATCAAAGAGCAGGTCAAGGAGCGATACGCTTCTATTGCCGATCGGTATAACCAACCTGCCGAAACCTCGCCCATCGAAATTTTTGACAGTCGGCCCCAGGAGGCCATCGATTGCTGCGGACCGGTTAGCTGTTGTGGTCCGACGAGCACCACCGCCGAGGGGGGCTTGTATCCGGTGGCTGATGGCGTCAGTTGCAGTCCCACCGGCACGGCTGCGGACGTCACCCTGGCCCAGGCTCTCTACGACCAGGCGGATATTGCCGATTTGCCTGATAGTGTCACCGACATCTCTTTGGGCTGTGGTGACCCCACGGCCATCGCCACGCTTCAACCCGGTGAAACCGTTCTTGACCTCGGCTCGGGTGGGGGTATTGACTGTTTTATTGCCGCCAAAAGAGTCGGCCCAACCGGCCATGTGATCGGCGTTGATATGACCGACAGTATGTTGGAATTGGCCAACAAAAATAAGGCCAAATTGGGGCTGACCCATGTTGAGTTCCGCAAAGGAGAAATTGAAGATTTACCGGTGGACAGTAACAGTGTTGACGTGATCATCTCCAACTGCGTCATCAACCTCTCGCCGGATAAGGATGCCGTCTTTCGGGAGGCATTTCGCGTCTTGAAACCGGGCGGGCGTCTCAGTGTGTCTGATATAGTGACCGAGGGGCATTTCCCCGAGCAACTCAGGGCCAATATCAACGCCTGGGCCGGTTGTATTACCGGGGCTCTCGACCAGGCCGTCTATCTGGAAAAAATGCGCCAGGCCGGATTTGTCGATATTCAGGTTGAGTCACGCGCCTCTTATGGGCTTGAGGCTCTCGACTCGTTGGACGAGGCCAACCGTGAGGCTGTGACCAAAGATGTCGATTGGTCCACCGTACCGGCTGATGTGCGTCTCTACAGCGCCCGGATTGTAGCCCGCAAACCGGGCGAATCGGTGAACCCATAGGGCAGGTGTGGCAAATACCCTACCGGGCACAGGTGAGCGAATACCCTATCCACCCACCCCCCCACATCTGTTCGACAGATATGGGGGGACAGGGTATAATTCTTGACTATGGGCAATCAATCCACCGCCGGAACCTGGCTCGAAGCGGAAACAGCGCGCCGCTACAAAATTTTTGCCGAAAAGACCACCATGTACCAGGAACTCAGCCAGGTGATGGTCGAATTGGCCGGTATTGAGCCCGGCATGCGAATCCTTGACCTGGGCTGTGGCACCGGCGTGACCACGCAGGCGGTCTTACAAGCGCTGGGTGATCGCGGGCAGGTGTATGCGCTCGACATCTCCGAGGCGATGCTGGCCGTGGCCCGCGAGCAGATCACCTCTGAGCGGGTCACCTTTTTACAGGCCGATGCGGCTGCCTGCGCCGATCTGATCCCCGAACCGCTTGATCGGGTCGTGTGCAACTCTGTCTTCTGGCAACTCCAGGCGAAACCCCAGGTGATGGCCGAACTACACCGGGGGCTGGCCCCGGAGGGACAGTTTGTCTTTAACGTCCCCGAACCCTATTTTATCTTCAAGCATCTGCCGCGTAGCTCCAAAGTCAGTATTCTCTTCGAACAATTAGCCGCCGAGCAGTACGGGGTAGGCCGGCAAGATTTGCGCACCATCGAGGTCTTTTTGAACCACCACCAGTTCGAACTGGTGGCCAAGAAAATGGTAGAACGCACCCGGTCCGCCGCAGAAACCTACCTCTTTATGCAAATTCCCGTGGCCACAGCCTGGATGGAACCGCCCCTGCCCTACGAAACCCGCCTGGCCTTGTTGGAGGCAGCCTGGCAATTAGCTCAACCAGACCAGAATACCAGGCAGCGTTGGATGTATCTTGTGGCTCGGCCTATGCCTGATGTAAGGTAGATGGTGTGATAAAGTTTACTACTTTTTTGCACTCAACAATGTGGTGTGGTAATATTTGAAACAAATGACCCAGCCTATTGTTTTTATCAGTTATAGCCACGAGGATGAAAAAGAGAAAGACCAGCTATTAGCCCAGCTAGATGTTTTACAACGGGCTGGTTTAATTGGGCTGTGGAGCGATGACCAGATTGGAGCGGGAGCGGATTGGGAGGCCGAAATTAACCAGGCGATTACTCAAGCCAAGGTCGCTATTTTATTAGTCAGTGCCAATTTTCTAACCTCTGACTTTATTTTGGGTAAAGAAGTGCCTCCATTGCTAAGGCGTTGTGAATCTGAGGGCCTCATTATCTTTCCGGTGATTGCGAAAGCTTGTGCCTGGCGGAACATTGATTGGCTGAGTAAAATGGATGTCAGACCAAAAAATAGCCGACCCATTTGGAGTGGCTCCGCCAGCCAAATTGACGAAGGTTTGGCAGCCATTGCCGAAGAAGTGGCCTTGCTGGTCAACGCCAGTAAACCTGATTTGAGAAACTCTGCTCACCCCGTATCAACGCCATCTTTGCCGGAAAAGGTACCCTCGGTAGACATTTCCGGCAACGTGATGATTGGCGCTCAAGTAGTCCGGGTCTGGCGTGACAGTGTGCGGTTGGCCCGTAACTGGCTGTGGGGTAAGCAGCGTCTCGAGGTGAAGAAAGAAACATCCTCCCAATCGGCACCACCGTCCAAAAAAGGGAAAACAAAGAAGCGGGAAAAATAGGATGCTTCATTATCCCCCTGCTAATCGAGAAACCGAATTCGAACTATTCAAGCAGATCATTTCCGGCCAGACGAAGGAGCGCATTCTGCTGCTGGAAGCTGCCGGTGGTCTGGGCAAGACCACCCTCTTGAGTGAGTTTATGCGTCGTTGCCCCGGTGAGGTTTGCCAGGCTCCGGTTGACCTGAAAGGCAACAACACCGGCCTGCACCAGATTTTCTACCGGCTATGTGACGCCCTGGATCCGGACTGGAAATATTTCCCTGCCTTCACCGCCCGGGTCGAAGGCCTGGGGCAGGTAACTATTGCCGATAACAAAATTATCGGCCGGGCCGATATTGCAATAGCCTTGCAGTCACCCGATGAAGGTAACCGGGCCGCCCGCCGAGCCGACTTGACCCGGGCCTTCTTTACCGATTTACGCGCCATGCAACGTCGCCTCCTGTTGATTTTTGACACCTTTGACGAGGCTCCCCTTGAAGTACAGGAGTGGTTGCAGAGTTCCTTTTTAGCCTTCGCCCGGCGTACACCTGACTTGATGGTCATCGTAGCCGGACGCCAGGTACCCGTGGAGAATATCGAATGGGCTGCATGTTGTATCTGCCATCGCCTATTACCGGTACGCGAACCGGAACCGTGGCACATTTATGCCGAACGCATGGGAGCGGTACTCCCTTCGCCGGAATGGATTGCCGCCTTCTGTGATCTTTTAGATGGACACCCGCTAGAGATAGCTAAAGCTCTGGCCCGCTATGTACCAGCAGGAGGGCCATGATGAGCAAAGATCTCTTAAGCCGTCTTCGGGCGGCCCGCTCTCCAGAAGAGCGAGCCTGGCTGGTTACTTTGGATTTGCTGGACAGCCTGCCGGCTGACCTGCAAGCGGCCGCCTGGGCCGCCGCCGTGCCCCACTGGTTTGATACCGATATTCTGGCTGCTTTGTTGGACCGCCCCCCAAGCGAAACCGAAACCCTCTATGCTGAACTGCAAAAGCTGCCCTTCGTTGAGTCGTTTGAGGCCCGGGCAGGGCACAACGTGCATCAGGTTACCCGCACCGCTATGCTGGATCACCTGTGGCACGAACAACATGATAAGTATGTAGCCCTTTCTGCCCGGGCTGCGACTTACTTTGCCGGGCGGGATGAGTCGGAGTGGCAAATTGAGCGGGCTTACCACCTGCTCATCAGCGACCCCGACCGGGGAGCCGATACCCTGTGGAATCTGGGAGCCGACTGGAACAACAGTTTCCAGTATACCCTGGTTTTTGCTCTGGCTCAGGCCGGGTTAGAACAGGCCGAGGCTGGTCGCAGCCAGGGCCGGGGACGGGGCTGGACTTACTTTCGGCTTGGCCAGGTCGAAAGCCAGTCCTATCGCCATCCCCAGGCCACAGCGGCCTTTCGTGAAGCGCTCCAATCGGTTGATGGTGACCGGCAACTGGAAGCGAACTGCATCCAATCCCTGGGGGATGTTCACGTCCGCCTGTCTGAGTTAGCTGAGGCCCGTGCCCGGTATGAAGAAGCCCTGCCCATTTACCGGGCCATTGGGGACAAACTGGGGGAAGCGAACTGTGACTTTGGTCTGGGGGATGTTGCTAAAGGAGAAGAAGACTGGCTCCAGGCAGAGCAATTTTTTCAGGCGGCGCTGAGTGTCTACCGTGAAATAGGGATGCCGTTTAATATTGGGTTAGCCTTGCAACGACTGGGCGTAGTAGCCGAGGGAAGGGGTGATCAAACTGAAGCAGTTCGTTTCTACCGAGAGGCATTACAGATTTTTGAGGCAATTGGCGTAAAAATGGCTGAATTTGTCCGTGAGGCTTTGCAGCGGGTCGGGACAGAACTCGAATAAGTGGAATGTAATGGATAATCTTATAGGTGAGTTCTTTGAAGAGATATCGGTCATTGCTTAACTATTGATGGCAACACCGACTTTTCCGACAGACCGCTAGCATGTAGCAAGGAGCAGAGAGATGGAAACCGTCTACATTATCGCCATCATTACTGTCGCTGTTGTCATTCTGGGTACAGTTTGGTTGTTGCGTAACCGTATCACCGCCGGTCGTTTTGGAGCTTCGGTTACAGAGAAGAAAGTGGAGGCCGAAGTTGAGGCGGCTCCACCTCAACCGGCATCCCCGCCCTCTTCCCTGCCCCCATCCCCGCTGCAAAAGCCGTCCTCGGTAGACATTTCCGGCAACGTGATGATTGGCGCTCAAGTAGTTCGCATCTGGCGTAACAGCGTGCGGCTGGCCCGCAACTGGCTGTGGGGCAAGCAGCGCCTCGAGGTGAAGAAAGAAGCCCCCCCCAAATCAGTACCACCGTCCAAAAAAGGCAAAACAAAGAAGCGGAAAAAATAGGACACTTCATTAATGGGGCGAGCTTGCATCCTATGCCCGATCCCGCATAAGAATGCTCACTTTAGCAGTTCCTGTGTAGTCCCCGCAATGATCGGTATCCCGTTGGCATCGAGTTGCACATGTTCATAAGTTGTGGTCGCCGGCAGGATCGCCCCCATTATCTTTTCTCCTTCATTACTTGACTGGCTAAAGCTACTAATTTGATTATAATTGACAATCACTACTCTGCCAAAAGCGAAGGTAAGAAGGCAGGGCTTTAGGAGTCAACCATGTCCCGCTTTACCAACCGTGAAGTGGCCGCCCTCTTGGCCAATATCGGCGATTTGCTCGAAATCAAGGGCGAGAATCGCTTCAAAGTCATCGCCTACCGCAAGGCTGCGGACAATATCGCCCACCTGGGCACCGACCTGTTTGACCTGTGGCAAGCCGGTCAAAACCTCAAAAATATCGAAGGTATTGGCCAGGCCATTGCCGATAAAATTGATGAGTTGTTCAGGACCGGCCGGTTGGGCTTTTGGCAAAAGTTGACGGCGGAAGTGCCCGAGAGCCTGGTGGAGGTGTTGGCCATCCCCGACGTCGGTCCCAAGCTGGCCCGGACCATGTGGCAGGAGTTGGGCCTGACCACCGTGGCCGAGGTCAAGGCTGCGGCCGAACAGGGGCAGTTGCGCCAGTTACCCCGCATGGGGGCTAAAAGCGAAGCCCGTATTTTAGCCAGCATCGAAGCCCTGGCCCGGCGCCAGACCGACCGGGTGCATTTGGGTGTAGCCTGGCCGCTGGCCCGGCGGGTTGTGGCCGCCTTAAAAGAGCTGCCGGAGGTGCTAAAAATCGAACCGGCCGGCAGCCTGCGCCGCATGCGCGAAACCATCGGCGATTTGGATTTTTTGGTGGCCACGGACAACCCCACCCCGATTATGGCCGCCTTTCAAAGTTTGCCCGACGTGGAGGCGGTCATCGCCGCCGGCGAGACCAAAACCTCGGTCCGTTTCAAAAACGGCCAGCAAGCCGATTTGCGCTGCCTGGAGCCGTCACGCTGGGGCACGGCCTTACAATATTTTACCGGCAGCCAAAGTCACAACGTCAAACTGCGAGAGTTGGCCCAGAAAAAGGGCTTCAGCCTGAATGAATACGCCCTAACCCGTGAGCCTGATGGCCAGACCTTTCTGTTTGACCACGAGGCCGAGCTCTACCAATTCTTGGGACTGGCTTACATTCCGCCCTATCTGCGGGAGGATCGGGGTGAGTTTGAGGCGGCTTTGAAAGATGAGTTGCCCCAGTTGTTGACAGCCGGTGACATTAAGGGCGAGGTCCATTGTCACTCCACCTGGAGTGACGGGGTGGGTAGTATCGAAGAAATGGCCCGGGCGGCCCTGGCCAGAGGTTACCAATATCTGGCCATCGCCGACCACTCCCAAAGCCTGGGCGTGGCCAATGGCCTGTCGGTGGAGCGGTTGCGCCAACAGCGCCAGGAAATTAATCAGGTGCAGGCCCGCCTGCCCGGCATTCGCCTGTGGCGGGGCACGGAGATGGAGGTCAAGGCCGACGGTTCCCTTGACTTTCCCGACGAGGTGCTGGCCGAACTGGATTTCGTGGTGGCCTCGATTCATACCGGGTTACGCCAGGACCGGGACACGTTGACCCGGCGGGCCCTGGCCGCCATTAGAAATCCTCACGTCAAGTTGTTAGGCCATCCCACCGGCCGCCTGATAACCCGGCGGGAGGCCGGTGATTTCGACATGGAAGCCATCTTCCAGGCCGCGGCCGAAACGGGCACTATGTTGGAAATCAACGCTGCCCCGGATCGCCTCGATTTGAAAGACACCCACGTCCGCCGGGCCATCGAATGGGGAGTCAAACTGGTCATCAATTGCGACGCTCACCACCCGGCCGAGTTTAACAATTTACATTTTGGCGTAGCCACTGCCTGCCGGGGTTGGGCCACGGCCGAGGATATTGCCAATACGAGGCCGGTGGAGGAGTTTGAAGCGATGGTGAGCCAATAGAACCTCACGTTTCACGTTTCACGTTTCACGTGTTATAATCCCTCAGCTTGATGGTCACCGGGGAGGAAAAAAGATTAGCTCTAACAGCGCGGCTACCCGCGGCCTGCTTTCATTGGCCGGTCGCTACCGGTTGTCAATGGCCTGGCGACAAAATTGGCCTCACGTTCTGGCCTGGGGCTTGATCCTGCTATACATCATCACCTTTACCTGGTTGGCTATTTTGCGCCACGCCAGCTTCAACTCCAGTGGTTTTGACCTGGGCATCTACGACCAGATCACCTGGAACACCCTCCACGGCCGCTTTTTCTTCTACACCACCACCGGCCAGCCCGCCCTCCACTTCTCCAACCACGCCTCCCTGATCCTGCTCCTGGTGGCCCCCTTTTATCTTATTTACAGTGGCCCCGAAATGCTGCTGTTGCTTCAATCGGCGGCCATTGGCTTAGGCGGCTTGCCTCTTTTCTGGCTGGCCCGGGAAAAATTGGAAAGTGACCTGGCCGGGCTGAGCCTGTTGTCGGCTTACCTGCTCTTTCCTACCCTGGAGATCGTTACCTTGTGGGATTTTCACCCGCCGGTGCTCTCGGTGGGCTTTTTCATGTTTGCCTTCTACTTTTTAGTCAAGCGCCGGTCGGGTTGGTTTCTCCTCTTTGCTGTTCTGGCCATGGCCGGTAAGGAGCAGCTTCCGCTGCAAGTCATCTTTTTGGGCCTATACGCTCTCATTTGTTACCGGGCCTGGCGGCTGGGTTTGGTCACGATTGGGTTGGCCCTGGCCTGGTTTTTTGCCGTTATGTACTGGCTCATCCCGGCCAACAGTGTCACCGGAGACCACCTGTTCATTGGCTACTACGCCGACTTTGGCCACTCACCGCTGGAGATTCTGCTCACAGTCATCACCCGCCCTGACCTGGTGCTCAAGAATCTGTGGCAGCCAACCAAGCTGCGCTATCTGTATGATATCCTGACCCCCTTTGCTTATTTGCCCTTGCTGGGGTTGCCAGTCTTCCTGATTGGCACGCCCTCGTTTGCCATTAACCTGCTCAGCGCCAACACGGCCATGCACGATGCCACCGGCGGCCAATATGGGGCCGACGTGGCTCCCTGGTTGGCCTGGAGCGCCTTATATGGGGCCTTTTATCTACGCCAGGGACTGGCCCGCTGGTGGCCATCGACTCGGCCCTGGCTAACGCGGGGGATTAGTCTGACGTTGTTGGCTGTGTCCCTGGTCTGGCATCTATTTCGAGGCTACTCTCCGCTGGCGCTCGATCCACCCCATTGGGAAATTACCGCCCACGACCGCTTGGCCGAGCGATTCATTACCCAGATTCCAGCCGAGGCCTCCCTTGCCGCTCAGGGCAAGTTGTATCCCCACCTCAGTAACCGGGTGGTGGCCTACCAGTTACCCGATGTCAACGAGGCCGAGTACGTCTTTTTTGATGTCACCACCGGCACCTGGCCGGTGCATCCCAACGATATCTGGGCCCTGGCCCAGGAATTGCTGGGCTCGGGTGAGTTTGGCGTGCTGGATGCGGCCGACGGCTATCTGCTGTTGCAAAGGGGACTGTCTGACACGACTGTGCCTGATGCCTTTTACGATTTTGCCCGTCCGGCCAGGGTCGAGCCTCAATATCCGGTCGAGATCGAATTTGGTGATCAATTGCGCCTGGTGGGTTTCGATCTGATGGATAATCCACGTCGGCAGGAGACGGCGGTTCGTCTCTATTGGCAGGTGCTGCGGCCCATTGAGTATGAACTGCGCCTGTATCCCTTCTTTGTTAATGCCCAGGGGCAGGTGGTCGAGGATACCGGGCAACGTCCCCTCCTCACTCAACTTTGGTATCCCTCTAAATTGTGGAAACCGGGTGAATATATCGTGGCCGAGACCATGCCCTGGTCCCTGGGGGATCGTTGGAGCCTGGCTGTAGGGGTGTTAGCCGGCTCCGACTGGTCGGACTGGAGTCAGCGGCTCCCGGTCCGGGTGATTGACGCCCCCCAACGCTTGCGTCGTTTTGAGGCTAACACCTGGGTTCGCCTGGCCACTTTTGAACGGCAGGAACGCACCCTGGTTGAGATCGCCCCTTCTGAACAGGCGTGGCAGCCAGCCCATCCGGTTCAGGCTAACCTGGGGGACCAGATGGAACTCCATGGTTACGATCTATCAGCCCCGGTTGGGCAGAGGGGGCAAGAGCTGGCGGTCACCCTCTACTGGCAGGCCCTGGCGGCTATGCCGGTAGATTACACCGTTTTTGTGCATCTGGTCGATGCCAACGGCCAACTCGTGGCCCAGCACGATGGAGGGCCGTGGTGGGAGGTGACTATCCCGACCAGTACCTGGCAGCCAGGCGAAAAACTGCGAGATCGCCACCGGCTTGAATTGCCGTCTGACCTGGCTCCGGGAACTTACATCCTTCAGGCCGGGGTCTATGACTGGCAAACGCTGGAGCGGCTGGCCGTTATTGAGAACGGCGTTCCGGTGAACAATTACGTCGAGTTAGGGTCGGTTGGCATCGAATGAAAGAGTCGCCTCAAATCAACCGTTCCAAAAATAAGGACCGCCAACCGCCAACCGCCGACCACCAACCACCAACCCCTGTCTACGCCCTACGCCCTACGTCCTACGCCCTACTCCCTTTCTGGCTGGGTGTTTTCCTTTTCTCGGTCTATCTACTCAGTTTCTCCGGTAAATTTCACGTGATGGATGAGTTAGCCGTTTTTACGGCCGGCCATAATCTGGCCCAGCATGGCCGGGCTGACATTAACCAGCTCATCTGGACCAACCATTGGACCCCCAACCCGCCCGGTATTTGGGGCCAGGATGGCCATCTCTATACCAAGAAAGCACCCGGCATCTCTGTCATTGCCGCCCCTCTCATCTGGCTGGGGCACACCATTCCGGGCCTCAATGCCGTTCACCTGGGCTTACTAACCAACACCATCGTCACCGCCTTGACGGCCAGCCTGCTCTTTATCTGGTTGGTCGATTTGGGTTTCTCCCGGTGGACGGCCACCCTGACCACCTTGGGCTATGGTCTGGGGACCATCGCCTGGGTCTATGCTCGCATGTTTTGGGAATCCTCCCTGCTGGCCCTGGTCTTTTTGCTGGCCATGTGGGCCGCCTATCGCGCCACCAGCCCGGCCTATGCCCCAGGCCGGTGGGGCTGGCTTTTGCTCTGCGGCATAGCCATGGCCATCGGCCTGACCCTCCGCTTTGAAACCATCCCCGCCATTGCCTTCACCGGTCTCTACCTTCTCTGGGAGTCTGCGAATGGGCGAATGGCGAATCGGCGAACCCCGCCGAAGGCACGCGACACGCAACACGCAACACGCAACACGCAACACGCAACACGCAACACGTTTCATTCATCATTCATCATTTACCTCATCCCCTCTCTTCTCACTGGCCTGGCCTTACTCTACTTCAACTTCGTCCGCTACGGCAGCTTTAGCGAAACCGGTTACACCCAGGAAATCTTGTTTCGTGCGCCGTGGGCAGGTGGTTTTGGGCTGCTCTTGAGTCCTGGCCGGGGGCTGTTTATCTACGCGCCTTTGTTGCTCCTCCTCTTTTTCGGAATACGCCCGGCCTGGCGTCGTCTGCCACGACCCTATTTTTGGCTCATTGCCGCCATGTGCCTTTTCTATTGGCTATTTTATGGGGCCTGGTTCGCCTGGGGAGGAACCTGGGGCTGGGGTCCCCGTTTCCTCTTGCCAATTCTGCCCTTGCTCATGCTTTTTGTCGCCGAACCGTTGGAATGGGCGAATAGCGAATGGCGAATGGCGAATGGGCGAACCAACAGGGCAAGTGTGGCGAAT
>DAOUMU010000048.1:0-17492 GCA_034409055.1 Anaerolineae bacterium | reverse complement strand
AGAATAGGCCCATTTAGAGTGCACCGAAGATTATTCGGGTAAACAGGTGTTTTTACTGAATATTATTAAGCAGAAGTGGCAAATAAATTTTACCTATTCAGGAAAAAATAAGCGAACGTACAGTGATAATCCAGACAAATTGCTCTAACAAACTTCCAGGAAGTTTAACAGATTGTTGCCCCTTTCGGATGATCGTGCAACACTGATCTAAATTAACGTTTGGTGTACTGCGGTGCTTTTCTGGCCCGTTTGAGGCCGGCCTTCTTCCGTTCTTTAGCGCGTGCATCACGGGTAAGCATGCCGTGCTGACGCAAAGCTTTACGATAATCCGGATCGGCCTTGAGTAAGGCTCGGGCAATCCCCAATCTCACTGCACCCGCCTGTCCGGTCATACCGCCACCCTTTACTTTCACAGAAACGCCAAAGTGAGCTTCAGTGCCGGTCACTTTAAATGGTTCACTAATGTAAAATCGATCAATTTCACGAACAAAATATTCTTCAAAAGATTGATCATTGACTACAAAGCTGCTCGTATCACCAATATACAAGCGGACCCGAGCTGTAGCAGCTTTTCGCCGTCCAAGACCTTCATAATATTGAGTATCTGCCATGTTACTCTCTTCCTTATAGTAAGGACAACCTCAGTTGTCTGGCTGGATTACCACTCCATCAATTTAGGCTGCTGAGCCTCATGGGGATGATTAGGGCCAGCATAGATTTTAAGTTTTTTGAACATCCGTCGTCCCAGGCGATTTTTGGGTAACATTCCTCGTACCGCTGACTCGATCACTCGTCCAGGAAATTTTTGCAATTGATCACGTAGAGTAATTTCTTTTAATCCACCCGGATAGCCGGAGTGGCGATAGTATTTTTTCTGAGTTAGTTTCTGCCCTGTTACGTGAATTTTTTCGGCATTTACGATAATGACGTAATCCCCACAATCCACATGGGGCGTATAAATGGGTTTGTGTTTGCCGCGCAAGATCGTAGCCACGCGGGTAGCTAAACGACCCAAGGTTTGACCTTGCGCGTCGATTACATACCAATCGCGTCGAATATCTTGCTCCCTAGCACTTATTGTTTTCACAGTCGTATAACTCCTCTATAGAACAAATACCAACCTTGTCCGCCCTGTGGGCACTATATATCCTCAGGATAAGTCACATTCACTAAACATAAACCATGGGCCGGTACTGGCGAGGCAGAGCATGTCAAGTCTCTCATTTCCAGGATTTTTTTGATTTCATCGGCAGCCAACTGACCTAAGCCTACTTGCAATAATGTACCGACAATGTTTCTAACCATACGATACAAAAAAGCATTGGCCGTTATATCAAACATCAACAAGCTACCCTCTACAGACCAATCTGCCTGCATCAGATGACGTACCGTGCTTTTACCCTGAGTCGGTTTGCCAAACGAGGCAAAATCGTGCGAACCGAGCAAAAATCGGCTAGCTTGACGCATAGCTACCACGTCTAATTTTTTTTTAACGTGATAAGCGTATCGCTGTCGAAGAACACTTGGCCAAGGTTGGTTCATAATCGTATAACTATAGGACCGGCTTAACGCGTCAAACCGAGGGTGAAAAGATTTCTCTACAGTTTTTAACTCACTGATGACAATATCACTCGGCAGAATTGCGTTAAGCGCACGATGCAAGTCCTCCAAAGTGTGCTTCCAGATAGCATTAAAAGCAATAACCTGGCCTACAGCGTGAACACCGGCATCGGTTCTACCGGCAGCGTCTACCCGTATTTCTGACCGGATAACCTTTTTCAGAGATTTTTCTATCTCGCCCTGGACGGTTCGACCTTTGGCCTGAATTTGGTAACCCAAAAAATCGGTGCCATCGTATTCAACAATAGCGCAATAACGACGCTCAAGGACCACAAGCTATGACCGGAGGCAAGAGCAAAGAATCATGCCTAATCCACTAATTCAATCAGCGCCATGTTTGCGGCATCACCTCGGCGCGGCCCCAGCTTATAAATACGGGTATAACCGCCATCACGGTCTTGCATACGGGGGCCAATCTCATCAAATAGTCTTTGCAAGACTGCCGGATCGTAAATCTCTCGAGCGGCCTGGCGACGAGCATGTAAGTCGCCACGACATGCCAGCGTAATAAGCTTTTCGGCAATAGGCTGAATACTTTTGGCTTTGGCCTCAGTTGTTTTTATCCGCTCATGGCGAAATAGTTCAGTGGTTAAATTTCGAAAGAGGGCCTTTCGATGATTCGTCGAACGGCCTAATCTTCGACCCATAATATTGTGTCGCATGACTATCTCTCCTCAGAAGGCAACCTGCAGGACAAATGTCTATAAAATAAGCTCATCAATCTGTTAATCCTGGGACAACAAGGGAGGACAGATCTTCATCCTCGGCCAAAACATTCAGATAGCCTTTCTCCTCCAAGCGTTCCATCAATTCATCCAGAGATTTTTGTCCAAAATTGCGAATGGCCAGAATTTCGTCTTGACCTTTCTTTAATTTTTCCAGAATCTCGCCCACCTGAGTAATACCAGCTCGCTTAAGGCAATTGTAAGCCCGAACAGTCAGTTCCAGATCTTCAATAGGGGTTTCATAAATTTTACTGGGGATGCCCCCTTCTTCCTCAACCTCTACTGGCATTTCAATCTCAGTAACACCAGCGATGAGCGAAAAATGCTGGACCAAAATTTTTGCTGCTTCACTGAGAGCATCGCGTGGCGAGATTGTACCATCGGTGGTGATTTCTAGTATCAACCGATCATAGTCAGTCGCCTGTCCAATACGGGCACGTTCCACCACAAAATTGGCTTTGCGAATCGGGCTAAAAATGGCGTCAACTGGAATCTCGCCGATGGGTAGCTTACCCCGCTCCTCAGAGGGAGAGTAACCTCGTCCCATTTGTACGACAAGCTCCATATCCAGTTCTGCCTCGGGCGAGTCAGCCGTAAGCAAATGTAAATCCGGATTTACAATATCAATATAGGGGGGGCACTCAAGGTCACCAGCAGTGACATCACCTTCCCCTTTTACTTCTACTCGCAATCGCGCAGACTCATTTTGATGCAATTTAAGCCTGAGCTGCTTTACATTTAAGATTAAGGCTGTCATATCCTCACGCACGTTGGCTATATCAGAAAATTCATGATGCACCCCGCTCACGCGAATAGAAGTAACAGCCGCTCCAGTCAGGGATGACAGCAACACACGACGTAACGCATTGCCTAATGTGATACCGTATCCATTTTCCAAAGGACCAATAATAAACCGACCAAAACTTCTCGAACTGGCTCCGGTTTCGATCTTGGGTAAAACCATAGTAAATTCAGACAACGGAACACCCTCCAACGTACGCCTATTTAATTTCTACTAACAGTACACTCTTGATTGCAGAATGTTTACAAATTTGCGGATGAGCACACTGCCTCGTACCAACTTATCGGCTGTAATATTCAACAATTAGGTGCTCATTGAGGGTGGCATCAATGTGGTCACGTGTGGGTTCACTTAATACCTCACCTGAAAGATTTTTTGTGTCCAGGCTTAACCAATCCGGTACGCGTCCCCCATCTAGATTTTTCGCCACTTCTTTAAAGAATTTTGTCTTTTTGCTATTCTCTCGAACAGCAATGACGTCTCCCGCAGAAACCAGAAATGAGGGAATGTTCGTTTTCCGACCATTTACCTCAAAGTGTCCGTGAGAAATAACTTGTCGAGCTTGAGGACGAGAGGAGGCCAGTCCCAGGCGATAGACGACATTATCCAGACGACTTTCTAAAATAATCAAGAGGTTAATACCGGTCAAACCTTTTTGGCGTTGTGCCTGTCGGAAATAACGGCGGAATTGACGTTCAAAAACACCATACAGACGACGCGCTTTTTGTTTTTCTCTTAACTGCAAACCATAATCAGACTCTTTGCGGCGAAATTGTCCCTGGCGACCGTGCTGTCCTGGTGGGTAAGAACGTCGCTCAATAGCGCATTTTGGTGAAAAACAACGGTCGCCTTTGAGAAAAAGTTTTTCTCCTTCTCGACGACATAATTTACAAACCGAGTCTTTATAACGTGCCAATTCATCCTCCTAGTAAAAACATACAATAAATTAAAGAGGTTTACAGGCTTGGCATACCCTTCATCCCTCTTTAAAAATTTTCTAACTTTGTTCGCAAAGAGTAAAGAGGTAGTAGCAATGTTAGACTCTACGTTTTTTAGGCGGGCGGCAGCCATTGTGAGGAATAGGAGTTTTGTCAGTAATAGAGCGCAAGGTCATATCAGCAGCTTGTAAAGCGCGAATAGCAGCCTCACGACCAGGGCCAGGTCCTTTTACAAAAACATCCAATTCACGCATGCCATGCTCTTGAGCCATTTTAGCAGCATTTTTGGCTGCTAATTGAGCAGCATAAGGAGTACTCTTGCGAGAGCCTTTGAACCCACTCGTCCCGCCACTACTCCAGCAAATGGTATTACCTTGTTGGTCTGTAATCGTTACAATTGTATTGTTAAAGGTTGCATAAATGTAAGCACGACCATAAGGAACGTTCTTCTTTTCTTTTTTACCAGCTGATCGTGCTCTGGTTCTTTGTTTCGCCATACATCCTCCACTTTAGCGAGCCAGCATCTACTGGTCACCAGTTTGCTAGTTGACTGCCTGATTGTTTTACTTCTTACGAGCGGCTCGCTTTTTACCGGCCACCGTTCGTCGCTGACCTCGCTTGGTGCGGGCATTGGTGCGAGTACGTTGTCCGTGCACTGGCAAGTTACGCCGATGCCGCAAGCCCCGATAACAACCAATCTCTTGCAACCGTTTAATATTTAAGCCAATCTCACGTCGCAAATCGCCTTCAACAACATAATCACGATCTATAATTTCGCGCAGGCGAACAACTTCTTCATCTGACAAATCTTTAATGCGAGTATCCGGGTTAATACCGGTATTTCTAAGAATCTCTTGACTGGTTGGTAAACCAATGCCATAAATGTAGGTCAGCCCTATCTCAACTCGTTTAGTGCGAGGTAGATCAACACCAGCAATACGTGCCATAATTCTCTCCTTACCCTTGGCGTTGCTTGTGTTTAGGGTTTGTGCAGATAACTCGAACAACTCCCCGACGTTTAATAATTTTACAATTGTCACATCTACGTTTTACAGAAGGCTTGACTTTCATAATTACACGTCCTCCCCTGTCTATATTTGGGGAAGCATAAAGACTTCCCTATACATTTACAATAAGGTCAAAATATCAGGCTCGCCATCGGTAATAGCAAATGAATGCTCAAAATGAGCCGATAACTTGCCATCGGCGGTAACTACCGTCCAACCGTCATTCAGCAACTTAGTTTTCCAAGTGCCAACATTAACCATAGGCTCCAGAGCAATCGTCATTCCTCTTTTTAGACGCACTCCCTTGCCACGCTGACCAAAATTTGGCACCTGCGGATCTTCGTGCATGTTACGGCCAACGCCATGCCCTGTGTATTCGCGGACCACATTATATCCATGTCGCTCAACATAATCCTGTATAGCGACCGATATATCCTCAGTTCGATTGCCAAGTCGTGCCTGGGCGATGCCTTCATAAAGAGATTGCTCGGTAACTTCTAGCAGACGTTGGACCTCTGCAGAGATTTTACCAACCGGGATAGTTGTAGCCGCATCTCCGACCCAACCTTTGTAATAGGCTCCGCAATCTACACTAAAAATGTCGCCTTCTTGCAACACGCGATTGTTACTGGGAATACCGTGAACCAACTCCTCATTGATACAGGCTGTAATCGTTTCCGGAAAAGGAGGTAAACCTTCTCGTTGATTAGGATACCCCTTAAAAACGGGTATGGCATCGTATCGCTTTAAAACCTCTTCGGCGACCATATTCATTTCAGCGGTGGTTACACCGGGCCGAGTGTGCCTGCGAATTTCGTCCAGAGCCTTGGCTACAATTCTGCCTGCCTGACGCATCAATTCTATTTCTTCTTTTGATTTCAGAACGATTCGACGTTTTTTTGTGCGTAGCATCGGGGCAGATAATTGATCTTTTAACCGTTTCATCGATAAGCTCAGAACAGATTTTAAAGAACCGTGCTATATTTGCTTCAGCCAATCCTACTAAGCAGGCTCTACATTCAGCTAATAAAACCTTCGTAGTGACGCATCAAAAGCTGAGCCTCAAGTTGTTTCATCGTGTCCAAGACCACCCCCACCACAATTAACAAGCCTGTGCTGGTGATGAGCAAGGACTGCGTCTGGCCGCCACTCTGGCTCACACCGGGAATGATATTTATGAGCCAGGGTAAAATGGCTACACTGCCCAACATGAGTGCTCCAACCAGAGTAATACGCTGTAGCACAGAATTCAGGTAAGCTTCAGTGCGCTTACCAGGTCGCAGGCCGGGTATGAAGCCGCCCTGACGCTGTAAATTCTCAGATAGGTTTTGTTGCTTAAAAATAACGTCCGTATAAAAGTAGGTAAAGCCAACCACCATCAGAAAATAAAAAATCCAGTAAGGATATGAGTCCGGGTTGGGGCTCAACCAGCGCACAATACCATTAGCTAGAGTAGCAATAAATTGGGATTCGCTAAACTGGAAGTAGCTAGCTACAGCACTGGGAAAAATCATTATAGATTGGGCAAAGATCAGCGGAATCATACCTGCACTGTTGACCCGTAGGGGAATGTGAGAGCTTTGCCCACCATAAACCTTAGTACCACGTACGCGCTTGCCATATTGGACCGGAATGCGGCGCTGCCCTTCTTGGATAAAAGCAATAACGGCAATAGTCAAAACGGTGATAATGGTGAACAAGATTAAATTGCCCCACTCTTGGCGACTGATAAAACTTCCAATCTGATTGGGAATCTGAGCGACAATGCCACCAAAGATGATAATAGAAACACCGTTACCCACCCCCTGTTCAGTGATAAGCTCACCCATCCACACGGCTATCATAGTCCCCGCTGTCATCGTCACCAGGGTAGCAATAGTGGCCAACGGGTCTATACCAAAACCAAAATTAGTTAGCACACCGGGTATGGAGCTTTGAATGAAGACAACCTGACCATAAGCCTGTAACATAGCCAAGGGCACGCTGAGCCAATGGGTATACATATTTATTTTATTGCGCCCCTGCTCACCCTCTTTCGAAAGTTCCTGTAATTGTGGGATCAGAGGTGTCAGAAGCTGCATGATAATTGAGGCCGTAATGTAAGGATAGACCCCCATAGCCATAACAGAGAGCCTGGCTAATGCACCGCCTGAAAGCAGGTTTAAAAATTGAACAATTGTGCTTCCCTCACTACCCGATTCCAGGAATCTCTGCAGGGCGGCAGTATCCACACCTGGTACCGGTACGTGAGCCGCAGCCCGATAAACAACCAAGATCAACAAAGTAAAAATAATTTTACGCCGTAAATCCGGTAGAGTTAACGCATTTCGTATCGCTTCTAACATTGATCATCAATTCCTTAGCCAACCAACTACTACAGTGGCAAAACCTCTACAGTACCACCAACGGCTTCAATCTTTTCTTTGGCCTCTTTGGAGAAGCGATGTGCTTTGATAGTTAAGGCAGTGGTTAGCTCACCATCACCCAAAATGGCCACCGCTTTATCTGAACGTTTAATAATACCTGCTTCAACCAGCGTTTCTGGAGTTATCTCTTGACTGCTTTCCCCAAACTTTTCTTGCAATCGACCAAGATTAACCGGTTTATACTCTACACGATGAATATTAGTAAAACCACGGCGGAAAGGTAAACGTCGTACCAAGGGCAACTGCCCCCCCTCGAAATAAGGGCCTTTGCCGCCACCAGAACGAGCGCCTTGACCTTTCATACCACGGCCACAGGTTTTACCTTTACCTGAACCCGTACCTCGACCAACTCTTTTTCTTCTTTCGCGACTACCCGGAGCGGGTTTTAACTCATATAACTCCATGACTGACTGCCTCCACACAACCGTTTACGCTTCGTCAACCTTAACCAGATGGGAGACCTTAGTAATCATCCCTCGGATAACAGGTGTATCATTATGTTCAACAGTTTGACCCATTCGACGCAACCCCAGAGCACGCACTGTATCTTTTTGACGAGCAGAGTACCCGATAGCACTCTTAACCAGAGTTACCTTTAATACTTTTGATTTTCTCTTAGCCATGGTTTCCTCGTCCGACCCAGAATGGCTGCACTTGACTGATGGGGAGTCCCCGATTTTGAGCAACTTCAACCGGGTCTTGCAATTCATTCAGCGCCTTAATCGTAGCCTTAACCACATTCAAAATGTTAGAACTGCCTTTGCTTTTGGTTAGAATATCGCGAATACCGGCAGCTTCCACCACGGCCCGCACACCACCACCAGCAATAACACCGGTGCCAGGGGTGGCCGGTTTCAGTAATACTTCAGCAGCACTAAAGCGAGTAGTGATTTCGTGAGGAATGGTTGTGCCCGTCATCGGGATCTTTCGCATATTACGCCGAGCCCGTTCAGAGCCCTTGCGAATAGCCTCAGGTACCTCGCGGGCTTTACCAATACCTACCCCAACACTACCTTTATTATCACCAACCACTACCACAGCTCGAAAGCTAAAGCGACGACCACCTTTAACTACTTTAGCCGTGCGAGCAATATGCACCACTCGCTCATCAAGTTCTTCGATAGCATCTTCAAATTCGCGCTTTGCCATAAATCCTCCTTGAACGAACTTTCGATGTCGGCCCAGCTAAACGCTCAGGAGAGCGTCATTAAAACTTCAATCCAGCTTCCCGAGCGGCCTCGGCCAGCGCTTTCACCCGGCCATGATATTTATAACCACCTCGATCAAATACAACCTGGGTAATTCCTGATTCCAGAGCACGCTCAGCCACCAATTTACCGACCATCGAAGCCTGCTCTGTTTTATTCTTGCCTTTTACATCGTCAGGCCCGCGAATACCGGTATCCAAACTGGAAGCTGAAGCCAAGGTGATGCCTTTTGTGTCATCGATAACCTGAGCATAAATGTGATTCAAACTGCGAAATATGTTCAAACGGGGACGCATAGACGTACCAGACAGGCGCTCCCGTACGCGTGTGTGACGACGTTTTCTGGCTAAATATATAGGATTAGTTTTTGGCATAACTCACATTCTCCAAATTAGGCAAGCACAAAGCATTGTTTTAAGCGCAAAGACAGAGTCTACCTCTATTTAGCCTTGCCAGCTTTACCGGCTTTACGCCTGATCCTCTCCCCAACATACCGGATTCCCTTACCTTTGTATGGTTCAGGTGGACGAACACGGCGTATGCGAGCGGCAATCTCACCAACCAATTCCTTGTCGATCCCTACAACAGCTAACTCACGACCCGATTTGTCAATCTCAAAGCTAATACCCTCCGGTGGCTCAAAAACTACCGGATGAGAATACCCCACATTTAGGACCAGATTTTTGTCTTTCAAAGCAGCCCTATAACCTACACCCTCAATGTATAGCTGCCGGTTGAAACCACTGTTAACACCTACAACCATATTATTGAGCAGAGCACGAGTCAGACCATGCTTAGCACGATGAGTACGATGGTCACTATGACGAGTGACCACAATCTGACCATCTTCCTGTTTTATGGTAATCTCTGGAGGAAAATCCTGGCTCAATTCCCCTTTCGGACCTTTTACTACAACTGAATTTTTATTGATGGTCACAGTAACCGCTTCTGGGATAGGGATTGGTAATTTACCTATTCTCGACATCGTATCTCCTCAACACCATAGTACATACCGGCTCACCAAACGTAACAAAGAATTTCACCACCTATGCCCAAACGACGCGCCTGATCACCCGTCATCACTCCTTTCGAAGTGGACAGAATTGAAATCCCCAGTCCGCTTCTTACCCAGGGGATATCTTGCTTATTGCAATAAGCACGCCGGCCCGGCTTGCTAACACGTACCAGACCCGCAATGACCGGTTTTGGACGACGTTCACGAGTGTATTTGAGATGTATCAATAAGGTTGATGAGACCTTACCAGGCAAAATCTCATAATCTTGAATAAAGCCTTCATCTTTTAATATCCTGGCAATGGCCTCGCGCATCCTGGAAGTAGGCACAGCTACTTGAGGATGTCGAACCGTGCCGGCATTTCTTATACGTGTTAACATATCAGCAATAGGGTCTGTTACACTCATACGGCTTCCTCTTCTAAATTTAGAAACTGCCACATTCCTTCACAAGCTGTGGTCCAGATCAGATCGAAGGGTTAAAAAAGCACTCTTACCAACTTGATTTGATCACGCCAGGGATCTTGCCCTCATTCGCCAACTTGCGAAAACAAATACGGCACAGACCAAAACGACGCATGTAAGCTCGGGGGCGGCCACATTGGCTACAACGATTTCGTACGCGCACTGCATATTTTCGGCGTTTTTCCCGGGTAATCATGCACTTTTTTGCCATAATCCTACGACCTCTTTTTCCTGAAAGGCATACCCATCAGATCTAATAGCTGACGACCTTCCTCATCGGTGTTAGCTGTGGTAACAATATTAATTTCCATTCCACGGACTTTATCAATTTTATCGTAATTAATCTCTGGCCATACCAATTGTTCGGCTAAACCCAAACTGTAATTACCCCGTCCGTCAAAACTATCGGGCGAAACACCGCGAAAATCGCGCTGGCGAGCCAAAGAGATGTTCAACAGCCTGTCCAAAAAATCCCACATACGGTTGCCACGGAGCGTAACCTTTAAGCCAATCGGGTTTCCCTCGCGC
Organism: Anaerolineae bacterium; assembly: GCA_034409055.1. Taxonomy (GTDB): domain Bacteria; phylum Chloroflexota; class Anaerolineae; order 4572-78; family J111; genus DAOUMU01. Next base: position 6,759 of record DAOUMU010000048.1, on the reverse strand, counting down.
AACTTAAAACTGGCAACAGATCTTTTAGCGCGAGTAACTATCGGTCGTTGGCCAGTAATAGTGGTCAAGTCGTTCGCCGCATTTTCCAACGCTTTGGCATTTTGCAGTGCTTCACCCAAACCAATGTTAACAACAACCTTGCTGATGCGCGGCACCTGATTGACATTGGAATAAGCAAACATTTCACGCAGAGTTGGTACAACCTCTTCTTTATATCGATCTTTTAACCGAGGCATAGTTTCGTCCTTACCTGCTTGTATCACAAGGTAGATGTAGAGTTACTTGTCAATAGGTGTACCACAACGTTTGCACACACGTGCTTTTTTGTCCTCTTCGATATTAAAACGGACACGAACCGCTTCATCACAACTGGGACAAACTAACATCACATTTGAAATATGAATGGGAGCTTCCATTTCGATAATACCAGTTTGAGTACGCGTTTGACTAATACGTCGCTGGTGCTTTTTACGAACATTAACTGCGGTGACAATTATTCTATCGCCATTGGGGTTGCGTACTTTTTTGTGCTTCTTGGAATCCATCCGCCAAGCACGGACCAATTCTTTGACCTCACCCCGAGCTCCTATCTCATTTCCACTAATTACTTGCACCATATCACCTTTTCTAATTCTTTGCATATTCAATCTCCTTACCAGGAATGTGCAAGCTCAATTAAAGCACCTCTGGAGCCAAAGAAACAATTCTCATAAAGCCTTTTTCACGCAACTCGCGGGCAATCGGGCCAAAAATTCGGGTACCCCGAGGTCCTCTGCCTTCAGCATCTAAAATAACGGCTGCATTGTCATCAAACCTAATATAGGACCCATCGGGACGACCTATTTCTTTGGTGGTGCGAACAACAACCGCTTTTACAATGTCACCTTTTTTTACAGCACCTTGAGGAGCGGCTTGCTTAACCGTAGCGATGATGACATCACCTATCCTGGCATAACGGCGACCAGTTCCACCTACAACCCGAATACACAAAATTTCTTTGGCGCCACTATTATCTGTTACTTTCAAGCGGCTTTCTTGTTGTATCATAGGATAATTGCTCCACGAGTCTTCCAGGATAAAATTAGCTCAAATTCTTTAGGGGGCTCACTACTCTAAAACTTCTACTAAAGCCCACCGCTTTTCTTTACTAATTGGCCTGGACTCAATAATCTTCACCAGATCACCAATTTTAGCCCTATTGTGCTCATCATGCGCTTTATATTTTTTATGAAAACGAATTACTTTACCATACTGCGCATGACGCTTGAGGCGCTCTACCTGCACCACAACTGTTTTGTCCATCTTATCACTGGTGACACGCCCTACCAAAATTTTACGTTGCTCTCTAGCCATATTTCTCGCTTCCTAATTTCTGTGCGACAAAGATATATTATAATGCAGCCAATTTACGCTCGTTTAGAATGGTTTTCATTCGAGCGATATCTCTCTTAAGGCCAGTTATTCGATTTGGGTCCTTAATCTGACCAACGGCAAACTGGAAACGTAGATTAAAAAGCTCTTCGTAAGTCTCCTCTAACTTTGTCCTAATTTCATCCTCAGACAAGTTTCTAATTTCAAACGCTTGCATGACCTGTGCTCCTAATCCACCCTTCTCACAAATTGAGTCTTAATAGGGAGTTTGTGCGATGCCAGACGCATCGCTTCTCGGGCCTGCGCTTCAGTCACGCCGGTAATTTCAAACAGAATCCGACCCGGTTTGACTACAGCCACCCAGTGATCCACCGAACCCTTACCGCTCCCCATTCGGGTTTCAGCCGGTTTGGCCGTAACTGGTTTATCAGGAAAAACACGAATCCACAATTTTCCCCCGCGCCGTACGTAGCGCACAATCGCCCGGCGAGCTGCCTCAATCTGGCGGCTAGTCATCCAACAAGGTTCTAAGGCTTGCAGCCCAAAATCGCCAAAAGCCACCTTGGCCCCACGTGAGGCTCGCCCCTTCATCCGCCCCCGCATTTGTTTTCGATATTTCACACGCTTAGGCATTAACATAAGTCAATTCCTTGCTATCTTCAAGATAATCGAAGCCTGGCAAAAATTATTTCCCCACCAAGATTGAAGAGTATAAACTAGGGTGTTACATAAGCTCCCATAGGCTCTTCTTTAGGTTGGGGTAAGATGTCTCCTTTATAAACCCAAACTTTAATACCTATCTTGCTAAAGGTAGTTAACGCTTCAACACAGGCATAGTCGATATCGGCCCGTAAGGTATGGCGTGGAATACGTCCCTCACGCTGTGTCTCGCTGCGCGCCATATCAGCTCCTCCGAGACGACCACTACAGGTAATCATAATACCCTTCGCCCCAGCCTTTATGGCCCGACGTACGGCCTGTTTCATAGCCCGTTTATGAGAAATACGACGCTCTATCTGCTGAGCTATACTCTGGCCAATCAGAACAGCGCTGATGTCAGGATTTTTAACCTCTACAACATCAATGTGCACTTTCTTTTGTGTCAGGGCTTCCAGGTTTTTGCGAAGCTGGTTAACAGCAGCCCCCTTGCGGCCAATAACAATGCCTGGTTTAGCTGTGCTTATTTTTACTGACACTTGTTTAGCCGCAGGCAGGCGTTCAATCTCAATCCCGGCAATAGAGCCTGAATCATGCGAATCATGCACCAGCTTACGAATTGCCAGATCCTCTTCTAGCAATTGTCGATATTCTTCACCTTCAGCATACCAGCGGGCACGATGTTCTTGAATAATTCCCAACCTGAAGCCTATAGGATGAACTTTACGACCCAAGTGACAATCTCCTTAACTACCTCCCTCTGGAGGACATTCGTTAAAAATAAACAATTAACAATAAACAGTAAAAACTCTAAGTTTCTTCCGACCAAACTTCTGTGTCTTCTTCTAAGATCACAGTGATGTGAGATATTCGCTTTTTGATTGGCTTAAACCGTCCACGTGCCCCATAGCGCGCTCGGCGCAGGCGAGGCCCTTCATCTACTCTGATTGCGGCAATAACCATATCTGCCGGCTCAAGCATATAATTCTCTTCAGCATTAGCCAGGGCACTTTTAACGGTTTTATAAACAGGGACAGCCGCAGCTTGAGGTAACAGGGACAATACTTCCAAGGCATCCTGGGCACGCATACCACGCACACTATTTACCACCCGTCGCATTTTTATGGGCGATCCCATAATGTATTTGCTGACTGCTCTAACTTGTAAATCTGCCATCTTTTACTACCCTAGTTCAACCCCCAAGTACATTGATATCTTCTTCCCTTTAGCGACTCGAACGTTCTTTGGCCATATGGCCACGGAAATAGCGGGTGGGTACAAACTCACCTAGACGATGTCCAACCATATTTTCGGTAATATAAATAGGAACGTGCCGGCGACCATCATGAACAGCAATTGTGTGCCCTACCATTTGGGGAAAAATCGTACTGGCTCGTGACCACGTCCGAATAACCCGCTTCTCCCCAGCAGCATTCATAGCTTCTATCTTCTTGAGTAATTTAGATGATACAAAAGGTCCTTTTTTTAGAGAACGTGTCATTAGCTATCCCTCTTTATCGACGCTTCTGACGCCGACGATGAACAATATATTTTTCAGTTCGTTTATTCTTGCGAGTTTTAGCACCAAGAGCTGGCTTACCCCACGGGGTTTTGGGTCCGGGCATCCCGATCGGCGCTGCTCCTTCTCCACCCCCATGAGGATGGCTATTGGGGTCCATAGCTGAACCACGTACCGTGGGACGAATACCCAACCAACGTTTACGCCCCGCCTTACCCAGGGCAATATTACTATGATCCACATTACTGACCTGGCCAATGGTTGCCAAACAATTCTGGTTAATTAGCCGAACTTCACCACTGGGTAGACGAATTTGAGCATAGGCACCTTCTTTGGCCAACAATTGTGCCGACACCCCCGCGGAACGTACAAATTGACCACCCTTCCCTGGCTGCAATTCGATATTGTGTAACTGCGTCCCCAGAGGGATACGATAAATAGGTAAAGCGTTACCTGCCCGAATTTCTGCCTCAGGACCAGACATCACCGTATCACCGACCTTCAGATCAAGTGGGGCAAGAATGTATCGCTTTTCGCCATCGGCGTAAGTTAATAGGGCAATACGGGCTGTTCGATTGGGATCATATTCAATCGAACTGACAGTTGCAGGGATACCATGTTTATCCCGCTTAAAATCAATCACTCGATACCGTCGCTTGTGCCCCCCCCCACGGTGACGAACGGTAATTCGTCCCTGGTTATTGCGGCCAGCCTTTTGCTTCCTTGAAGCTAATAAACTTTTCTCAGGAGTGGTCCGCGTAACTTCCTCAAATGTTGCTACCGACATTCCCCGCCGACCGGGCGAGGTTGGTTTGTAGGATTTTACAGGCATAACTACTTTCTCCGTTTTGCGCCTCTACACCCCTTCAAAGGCTTCAATTCTTTGACCAGGAGCCAAGGTAACAATAGCTTTCTTTTGGGCTGGTTTACGCCGAATACGTTTGCGACCCCAACGGCCAAATTTAGGAGACTGATTGATAACTCGAACCTTAACCACATCCACATCAAAAATGTACGACACTGCCATAGCTATCTCTGTCTTATTGGCCCAAGGATGTACCATAAAAGTATACTGTCCAAACTCAGCCGCAATACGGCTTTTCTCTGTATCAACGGGCCGAATGATTATTTTATAGGGATTCATTTCCATGAAAACAACGCTCCTACTGACGGTATGAACCTTAACCCGCCCAGAAAAAAGCTTTTAAGCAAAAAACAGAACTACAAGATAATTAGGGTTCCCCTTACGACCTTTTCACTACTCCAAGAAACTCTCTATCACAGATAGAGCATCTTTAGGCATTATCACATAATTGTAGCCTAAAAGATCGCGAACATTCAAATAGTTGGCTCGTAATATTTTTACATCACTCAAATTACGAGCGCTTTTTTCAACATTCTCGTTACGCTTAGGCAAGAGAATAACAGCACTGCCAGCCACTTCAAGATTATCAAGAAGTTGTAGCATCTCGACCGTCTTGGGGTTGTCAAAGGTCAGTTCATCGAGAACAATAATTTGATCGACAGCTGCTTTTGCCGACAACGCAGAACGTAGAGCCAACCGGCGCATTTTACGAGGCATCTTTTGGGTATAATCACGTGGTCTGGGCTTGTGAGCCTGACCGCCCCCCACAAAAATAGGGGCCTTTCGGTCACCGTGCCGGGCCCGACCTGTACCTTTTTGCCGATACCACTTAGCCGTTGTTCCCCTCACTTCACCACGCGTCTTGGTTTTATGCGTCCCCAGGCGAGCATTAGCTTGTTGGCGTACCAGAGCTTGATGCATAACCGCCGCATTTGGCTCAATACCAAAAATACTATCTTGAAGCTCAAGTTCTCCTACTGTTGCTCCACCAGTATTCTTAACATCAACCTTCATTACCTGCTCTCCACATTTTTGCTAGCTTTTACGGCTTCACGCACGATAACCAAGCTATTTCTACTGCCTGGAATAGCGCCTTTGACGGCTAACAAATTCTTATCAGCATCAACCAGAACAACCTTCAAGTTCTGCACAGTCACTCGCTGATTCCCCATCTGGCCAGCCATACGTACTCCCTTAAAAATTCGACCAGGGGTAGAACCAGCTCCCACAGAACCCGGTGCTCGCCAACGATCAGATTGACCGTGTGTTTTGGGACCTCCGCTAAAACTGTGTCGTTTGACCACACCGGCAAAGCCCTTACCCTTGCTTACACCGGTTACATCGACCAGATCGCCAATCTCAAAAACGGAAACGTCAATCTTCTGACCTTCTTCGTAATCATCGGGATTGGCTACTCGAAATTCGCGCAAATATTGCACCGGTGGCGTATTTGATTTTTTAAGATGACCAGCCTTAGGCTTATTTAACCTTTTCTCAGGAATCTCGCCAAAACCGACTTGAATAGCATTATAGTTATCTTTTTCTTTTGTTTTCTTTTGCGTTACATAACAGGGCCCAGCTTCGATAATAGTAATGGGTGTAACAACACCATCTTCATCGAAGAGTTGGGTCATACCTATTTTCTTACCCAGGATTCCCTTCATTTTATATCAGGCTCAAGGAACTGTAACTGCACTTAAAATTATAAGTTTTAGGACATCTAACAAGCACAGTCCATCATTCCCGGAACCCATCCCCTTTCACGTTATCTCAGGCTTATGATCCGATAACGGATGTATGTATAGGCTAAGTTAAAAAAGTTAACCGCTAAGAGGGATACTTACTTCTCAGCTTATTTGATCTCCACATCCACACCAGCCGGCAAGTTCAGGCGGACCAGAGCATCAATAGTTTTGGATTTGGGATCGATCACATCAATTAAACGCTTGTGAGTGCGGATCTCAAACTGTTCACGGGAGTCTTTGTCAATGAAAGGTGACCGGATCACCGTGAACTTCTCAATTTTAGTGGGCAGTGGAACCGGCCCTACAATAATAGCCCCGGTTCGCTCCGCCGTGTCAACAATTTGCCGTACCGATTGATCTAATACCCGATGATCGTAAGCTTTTAGACGAATTCTAATTTTTTGCTTGGCCATACCTGCTCCACTGGTCGGGTTGTGGCACGGGCCACAACATATCAACCACCCGCTAACTAATTTTACTCCACGATTTTAGTGATCACTCCAGCACCAACCGTTCGCCCACCTTCTCGAATGGCAAACCGGCTCCCTACTTCCAACGCCACCGGCACGATCAACTGCACCCCCAGGTTCACATTGTCCCCA